>NZ_JAESLK010000019.1:432509-467495 GCF_017892585.1 Staphylococcus sp. GDY8P57P
TCAGTTCAGTCAGCTACTGCGAATTTGCAAAAATAGCTTCATTATATTATTTATGTCCCAGCCTCTTTGAATTATCTTTTTACTTTTTAAATACTTCTTCGACGACTTCTGTCATATCATTATGAATGACTAAATCTGCTTTTCTATCATATGGTGTTTTATCTCGATTAATGATAACTAAATGATCACCAGTAAAGTTAGAAATAAAACCAGCAGCTGGTTGTACTACAAGTGATGAACCTAATACGATGACAGTGTCAGCCTTTTGGATTTTATCAAGTGCACGAAAAACAGTTGGTTGATCCAACATTTCACCATATAAGACAATGTCTGGTCGAATAACGTCACCACATGATTCACAATATCTTAATTCATGATCCATGACATAAGATTTTGTGTATTCCTCACCACACTTAATACAATAGAATCGATTGAGTGTGCCATGAATTTCATCGATATGTTGACTTCCTGCATCTTCATGTAAGCCATCAATGTTTTGAGTGATGACACCCAAAGATTTACCTTCTTTTTCTAACTCTGCAATCCATTCATGAACAATATTAGGTTTTTTATCAGCTACAAGTAAACGCTTATGATAAAAATCAATAAAGCTTTCTTTATTATCATTAAGATGGTCAATACTTAATAAATATTCTGGAGAGTAGCCATCTTTGGATATTTCATCAAATAATCCTCCCATAGAGCGGAAATCTGGAATTCCACTTGCAACAGAAACACCAGCGCCCGTAAAGAAGACAATATGATTTGATTTATCTACAATTTCTTTTAACTTTTCAATCTTATTACTCATTCAAAACACTCCATATACACAAATTGATTCTAACTTTTGATAGAATTATTTTTAATATTACTTATATACTTATTACAACATACTATCAGATATACTTTCTAGAAATTGCTTTCTAAATATAAGATTTAAATGTAAGCGCATTGATAAAAATGTTAGAGTTCACTAGATTTATAGTATAAAATTAATATGTGCGAATTAATTTTAATAAATTCAAGTATCCAATGTATATCATTTACTTGAAAATGTGATGTGGGAAGTGAAGAGTTGAATGAATAAATACGATCGTTTAGATGAAATAACTAAACTCGTAAATCAAAGAGGCACTGTTAGAACTAATGAGATTGTAGAAGAATTAAATGTATCGGATATGACAGTAAGACGTGATTTAGCTGAACTTGAAGAAAAAGGATTACTTACCAAAATTCATGGGGGCGCAAGAAGTAATGCTATGTTTCAATTTAAAGAGAAGTCACATCAAGAGAAACACACACACAATATAGAAGAAAAACGAAACGTTGCACGAAAAGCCGTTCATTTAATCGAAGAAAACGATACGATTTTTCTTGGACCTGGTACGACAATAGAATGTTTAGCCGAAATCATGGAGTTAAAATCGCTAACAGTTATCACAAATTGTTTTCCAGTGTTTAAAATATTGTTTGAAAAAAGATCAATTGATTTTAAAGTTTATTTACTTGGTGGGGAAATGAGGGCGTTAACCGAGTCATTTGTAGGTGAAATGGCCAATGCACTGCTTAAAACAAAACGTTTTAGCAAAATGTTTTTTAGTTGTAATGGCATTAAAGATGCAGATGTTCTTACATCAACAGTTGATGAAGCGTATACCCAACAACTAGCTTTAGAACGCTCCGTAGAAAAATATTTATTGATAGATTCGTCAAAGCTAGGAAAAGAGGACTTTACTCAATTATGCAAGTTAGACGATTTAACTGCAGTTATCATTGATAAAGGCGATGATGATAACATGGAAACGTTAAGATCTTATACTGAAGTAATTGAATAACTAAAACAGCAACCTAGGCTGGGACAAAAATAATATAATGAAGCTATTTTGCAAATTCGCAGTAGCTGACTAAACTGAGAAGGCGCTTAATTCAAGCTTTTCTCAGTTCTAGTCACCCTTGCGGGGGTGGGACAACGAATTTTAAAAGAATTCTGTCCCACTCCCGGTTTTTTTATATTTTAAAAAGATAAATAAACATAAAACAAAACAATTTTGTTTAAAACAACTAATTATCAAACAATATTCAAACATTTAATGTTGATTATTTGTTTGTTTATGTTTATAATTTAAACATAAAGAGTTGAAAGCGCTTTTTCACAATTTAAAGATAAACACATATATGTGAATCAATTTATTAAAGGAGAATAATTATGACAGTTATTATTGGTTCAGATGTAGACGGTAAACGACTCAAAGAAGTAGTCAAAGCATTTTTAAAAGAGAATAATCATGAAGTATTAGATGTAACAGAAGGTAAAGATGTTGACTTTGTTGATTCAACATTAGCCGTTGCGCAAGAAGTTCAAAAGAATGATGAGAATTTAGGCATTGCAATTGATGCTTATGGCGCAGGAAGTTTCATGGTCGCTACTAAAATCAAAGGAATGGTTGCAGCAGAAGTTTCAGATGAAAGATCTGCTTATATGACACGTGGTCATAATAATGCTCGCATGATTACGATGGGTTCTGAAATTGTTGGAGATATGCTTGCTAAGCATGTTGCTAAAGAATTTGTAAATGGACACTATGACGGTGGTCGTCATCAAATACGTGTAGATATGTTAAATAAAATGTGCTAAATAGGAGGACTTTAAAATGAAAATAGCTATTGGTTGCGATCATATTGTAACAGACACAAAAATGGCAGTTTCAAAACATTTAAAAGAACAAGGACATGAAGTAATTGATGTAGGAACATATGATTTTACAAGAACACACTATCCAATTTTTGGTAAAAAAGTGGGTGAAGCTGTAACAAGCGGTGAAGCGGATTTAGGTGTATGTATTTGTGGAACAGGTGTTGGTATTAGTAACGCTGCTAACAAAGTACCAGGCGTACGTACTGCTTTAGTTCGTGATATGACAACAGCGCTTTATTCAAAAGAGGAATTAAATGCGAATGTTGTTAGTTTTGGTGGAAAAATCGTAGGTGAATTATTCATTTTTGATATTGTAGATGCTTTCATCAAAGCGGAATATAAACCAAGCGAAGAGAATAAAAAATTAATAGCTAAAATTGAGCATTTAGAAGCACATAACGATAAACAAGCTGATCCTCATTTCTTCGATGAATTTTTAGAAAAATGGGACAAAGGTGAATATCACGATTAAGGGTGACAATCTATGATTCTAACGTTAACACTAAATCCTTCGATAGATATTTCATATTCTCTAGACCATTTTAGTCTTGATACAGTGAATCGCGTTAATAACACGATAAAAACTGCTGGAGGCAAAGGTTTAAATGTAACTCGTGTTTTATCAGAATATGGGGAAGATGTGACAGCGAGTGGTTTCTTAGGTGGCAAGTTGGGCGAATTTATAGAGCAGCAATTGAACGCCAATCAAATTAATCATCACTTTTTTAAGATTAATGAAGAAACACGAAATTGTATTGCTATTCTTCATGAGGGACAACAGACTGAGATTCTTGAACAAGGACCTTCAATCACTGAGCTAGAAGCGTCAGAATTTAAAACGCATTTGGCCAAATTATTAACAAAAGCTAACGTCATTGCGATGTCTGGTAGCTTACCAAGAGGATTGAAGTCGGATTATTATGCCGATTTAATTCAGTTAGCCGAACAGCATCAGAAATTGACTATCTTAGATAGTTCAGGTCAATCTTTATTAGATGTTTTGCTAAGTGATTACAAACCAACTGTAATCAAACCTAACATCGATGAGTTGGCACAATTGTTACAAACGAAAGTAACCTCAGAAATTGAGTGTCTAAAAGATGCAGTTAATCAACCCATATTTGATGGTATAGCGTGGATTATCGTTTCGCTAGGAAGCGAAGGTGCCTTCGCCAAACATCATAACAACTACTATAAAGTAAATATTCCTCGCATAGATGTGGTGAATCCTGTTGGATCAGGTGATTCAACTGTAGCAGGTATTGCATCAGGTTTAATTCATCAAGATGAGGATGACGTACTGTTAAAAAAAGCCAATGCATTTGGAATATTAAATGCAATGGAAAGTCAAACTGGACATATTGATGTACATAAATTTGACGAAATATTCCAACAAATTGAAGTTATAGAGGTGTAATTAATGACTAAATCACAACAAAAATTAGCATCAATAGAGCAATTGAGTAATCAAGAAGGCGTTATCTCAGCTTTAGCGTTTGACCAACGTGGTGCTTTAAAAAGAATGATGGCTGAACATCAAACAGAAGAACCAACTGTTGAACAAATTGAACAACTAAAAGTATTAGTATCTGAAGAATTAACACAATATGCTTCGTCAATTTTATTAGACCCTGAATATGGTCTTCCAGCATCTGAAGCGCGTAACAAAGACTGTGGATTATTATTAGCCTACGAAAAAACAGGTTATGACGTAAATGCTAAAGGACGTTTACCAGACTGCCTAGTTGAATGGTCAGCAAAACGTTTAAAAGAACAAGGCGCTAACGCGGTTAAATTTTTACTTTACTATGATGTTGATGATTCAGAAGATATTAATATTCAAAAGAAAGCATATATTGAAAGAATCGGATCTGAGTGTGTAGCAGAAGATATCCCATTCTTCCTAGAAGTACTTACTTATGATGATCATATTCCGGATAATAAAAGTGCTGAATTCGCGAAAGTAAAACCTCGTAAAGTAAATGAAGCTATGAAATTATTTTCCGAAGAACGATTTAATGTAGATGTACTTAAAGTTGAAGTACCGGTAAATATGAACTTTGTAGAAGGATTTGCAGAAGGTGAAGTTGTTTATAGCAAAGAAGAAGCGGCGCAACATTTCCGTGATCAAGAAGCTTCAACACATTTACCATATATCTATTTAAGTGCTGGTGTTTCTGCAGAATTATTCCAAGAAACATTGAAATTTGCACATGAAGCTGGTGCGAAATTTAATGGTGTACTTTGTGGACGTGCTACTTGGTCAGGCGCAGTAAAAGTATATATCGAAGAAGGCGAAGCAGCTGCGCGTAAATGGTTACGCACTACTGGATTCAAAAATATTGATGATCTTAATAAAGTATTAGAATCAACTGCAACATCATGGAAATCAAAATAAATCATTTTAAGGGGGCACATCATAATGAATAGAGAAGAAGTGCAATTACTAGGGTTTGAAATTGTAGCATATGCTGGAGATGCACGTTCAAAATTATTAGAGGCATTAACTGCAGCTAAAAATGGTGAATTAGATAAAGCAGAGCAATTAACTGAAGAAGCAAACGAATGTATTGCAAATGCACATAAAGCGCAAACAAGTTTGTTAGCTAAGGAAGCACAAGGCGAAGATATCGCATACAGCGTTACAATGATGCACGGTCAAGACCATTTAATGACAACACTACTATTAAAAGATTTAATGAAACATCTATTAGAATTATATAGAAGAGAGAGTTGAATGCTATGAACAAATTAATTGCCTGGATTGAGAAAGGAAAACCGTTCTTTGAAAAAATATCTCGTAATATTTATTTAAGAGCTATTCGTGATGGATTTATCGCAGCAATCCCAATTATCTTATTCTCTAGTATCTTTATTTTAGTTACCTATGTTCCTAACGTGTTTGGTTTCACATGGAGTAAAACAATGGAAGGAATTCTAATGAAACCATACAACTATACGATGGGAATTGTTGGTTTTATAGTAGCAGGTACGACTGCTAAATCATTGACTGATTCGTTTAACCGGAAATTGGATAAAACAAATCAAATTAACTTTATCTCAACTATGATGGCAGCAATGTGTGGCTTTTTATTCCTAGCAGCTGATCCTGCAAAAGATGGTGGATTCTTAAGTGGATTTATGGGAACAAAAGGTTTATTAACAGCATTTCTATCAGCATTTATTACTGTGATTGTATATAACTTCTTTATCAAACGTGATATTACAATCAAAATGCCGAAAGAAGTTCCACCTAACATTTCGCAAGTGTTCAAAGATATATTTCCTTTATCAGCAGTAATCATTATTTTATATGCGTTAGATTTAATTGTGAGAGCTACTGTACATACGAATGTAGCCAATGGCGTATTAAAATTATTTGAACCATTGTTTACTGCAGCAGATGGTTGGGTTGGTGTAACTATTATCTTTGGTGCCTTTGCATTCTTCTGGTTCGTTGGTATTCACGGTCCGTCAATCGTAGAACCAGCTATAGCAGCTATCACGTATGCTAACTTAGAAGCGAACTTACATTTAATTCAAGCTGGAGAACATGCTAATAACGTTATTACACCAGGTACTCAAATGTTCGTCGTTACTATGGGGGGTACTGGTGCAACGTTAGTCGTGCCATTTATGTTTATGTGGCTAACTAAATCGAAACGAAATAAAGCGATTGGTAGAGCATCTGTAGTACCTACATTCTTTGGTGTCAATGAACCAATTTTATTTGGTGCACCATTAGTGTTAAACCCAGTGTTCTTTATTCCATTTATCTTTGCCCCAATTGCAAACGTATGGATCTTTAAGTTCTTCGTAGATGTATTAGGAATGAACAGTTTTAGTATCTTCTTACCATGGACTACACCAGGTCCATTAGGTATCGTGATGGGTACTGGTTTTGCATTTTGGTCATTTGTACTTGCTATCGTCTTAATTGTAGTAGATGTAATTATTTACTACCCATTTGTAAAAGTGTATGATGAACAAATTTTAGAAGAAGAATTAGGAAATAAAACTGCTAATAATGAGTTGCAAAACAAAGTAGCAGCAAACTTTGATACTAAAAAAGCAGATGCCATCCTAGCATCAGCTGGTGCGACTGATACAAGTCATACTCAAACAGGTCAAGATGAAGCATTCAATAAGAATGAAACGCAACAAAGTAACATCACAGAACAAACCAATGTACTTGTTCTATGTGCTGGTGGAGGAACTAGCGGTTTATTAGCTAACGCTTTAAATAAAGCAGCTGAAGACTATAATGTTCCTGTTAAAGCAGCAGCAGGCGGTTATGGTGCGCATATGGATATTATGAAAGATTATCAATTAATTATTTTAGCACCTCAAGTTGCTTCAAACTATGAAGATATTAAACAAGATACAGATCGACTAGGTATTAAATTAGCAAAAACACAGGGTGTTGAATATATTAATTTAACTCGAGATGGCAAAGCAGCATTAGACTTCGTTCAACAACAATTTGAAAAATAAATAGGAGATGAAAGTATAATGAAAAAATTACCAGAAGATTTTATATTCGGTGGTGCGACAGCGGCTTATCAAGCAGAAGGCGCGACTCACACAGATGGAAAAGGTCGTGTAGCATGGGACACTTATCTTGAAGAAAACTATTGGTATACAGCTGAACCAGCAAGTGATTTTTACAATAAATATCCTATTGATTTAGAATTAAGTGAAAAATTTGGTGTGAATGGTATTCGTATTTCGATTGCATGGTCACGTATATTCCCTGACGGATATGGTGAAGTTAATCCTAAAGGTGTAGAATACTATCATAATTTATTTAAAGAATGTCATAAAAGACATGTAGAGCCATTTGTAACATTGCATCACTTTGATACACCTGAAACATTGCACAGTGACGGTGACTTCTTAAATCGTAAGACAATCGATTATTTTGTGGCATATGCAAAATTCTGTTTTGAAGAATTTCCAGAGGTTAATTATTGGACGACATTTAATGAAATTGGACCTATTGGTGATGGCCAATATTTAGTAGGTAAATTCCCACCAGGAATTAAGTATGACTTTGCTAAAGTGTTTCAATCACACCACAACATGATGGTCGCACATGCAAAAGCTGTGAAGTTATTTAAGGATAATGGCTATAGTGGTGAAATTGGAGTCGTACACGCATTGCCAACTAAATACCCTTATGATCCAACAAACCCAGAAGATGTTAGAGCAGCTGAATTAGAAGATATCATTCACAATAAATTTATCTTAGATGCAACTTATCTTGGTAAATATTCTCGTGAAACTATGGAAGGCGTTCAACACATTTTATCTGTTAATGGTGGTAAATTAGATATACCAGAAGAAGATTATAAAGTATTGGATGCGGCCAAAGATTTAAATGATTTCTTAGGTATCAATTACTACATGAGTGATTGGATGAGAGGTTATGAAGGGGAATCTGAAATTACGCATAATGCCACAGGTGATAAAGGTGGTTCTAAATATCAACTCAAAGGTGTAGGTCAACGTGAATTTGATGTTGACGTACCCCGTACTGATTGGGACTGGATGATTTATCCAAAAGGATTATATGATCAAATCATGCGTGTAGTTAAAGATTATCCAAATTATCATAAAATCTACATTACTGAGAATGGACTTGGATACAAAGACCAATTTGATGAAGAACGTAAAACGGTAGATGATGACGCTCGTATAGATTATGTAAAAAAACATCTCGAGGTCATTTCTGATGCTATTCGTGATGGTGCCAATGTAAAAGGTTACTTCATATGGTCATTAATGGACGTCTTCTCATGGTCAAATGGTTATGAAAAACGATATGGTCTATTTTATGTCGATTTTGAAACTCAGGAACGTTATCCTAAAAAGAGTGCATATTGGTACAAAGAACTAGCGGAAAGTAAGGAAATTAAATAAGAGCAGGACAGAAATTAAAATAAATTCGTTGTTCCGCCTCAAAACTATTATATTCAATCAATTAGGGCAGAGAAAATGCTTATATCAAGCTGATCTCTGTCCTATTTCTTTATTAATAGTTTAATCCTATTACTACAATAAATTAGCAATTTATATTTAGTTCATTAACATGCGTATTTAAATTTACAAACAACTTAATTTTCATATGTATAACAATATCGTTTATACTTATAGAAAACCTATTGGAGTATGATATTATGAGCACTTTTAAAACCATTATTTTTAGTTTAATTATAAGCATATTGATATTTACGACAGTTGGTTGTCAAACAAATCGTAATCATTCATCTAAGTATCAGAATAATGATCAAAAGCAGGTTGCAACATTGTTTATGCATGGGTATGGAGGAACGAATCATTCCGAAAAATATATGGTCAATCAAGCAGTAACTAAAGGTGTGACTAAGGATGTTGTTACAGCACATGTTTCAACTAATGGAGAAGTTCAGTTTAGCGGCAATATTTCGAAGAGGTCAAACAATCCAATTATCAAAATATTATTTGAAGATAATAAAAATGGGGATGTAGCGCAAAATGCCAAAAATATTAAAAATGTACTCACTCAAATGAAAGACAAATTTCATATAGCGCATTACAATTTCGTAGCACATTCAATGGGGAATTTATCATTTGCTTACTTTATGAAATATTATGGAAATGACAATAAATTGCCTCAACTTCAAAAAGAAGTAAATATAGCTGGTACATATAATGGTGTTTTAAATTTAAATGAAAAAGTAAATGAAATATCTGTTGATAAAAATGGTAAACCTAGTAAAATGAACGCAAATTATAAAGAATTATTAGGTCTTAAAAATAGTTATAATCATAAAAATATAGAAGTGTTGAATATTTATGGTGACTTACAAGATGGTACACATTCAGATGGAAGTGTATCAAATAGTTCGTCACGCTCCTTAAAATATTTGTTAGGTGATAGTCCAAAAACGTATAGAGAATCTAAATATACAGGAAAAGAGGGAGTGAGACAGAATTCTTTTAAATTCGTCGTCTCCCCCCCGCAAGGATGACTAGAACTGAGAAAAGCTTGATTTAAGCGCCTTCTCAGTTCAGTCAGCTACTGCGAAATTGCTAGATAGCATTATTATATTATTTATGTCCCAGACTGTACATCATAATAGAGAAGTATCAGATGAAATTATAAAATTTTTGTGGGAATAAAGTGTCACAATAATAATTGTCAAATTGTAATACCAGATATGATGATTTTATTGTGAGGTGTTAGCGATGAGTTGAATTAATTCTAGTCTAGCTTCTTCTCCAAACACATGAGGCATAACCATGATTTCATCTACATGATACGTTTCAATTAATTGAGTTAATTTTATGCGTACTTCATTAGGTAGGCCACTAATAACTCGACGCTTGTTTTGTTCAATTTTTTTTAATTCACTCGAAGTATAATGACGGTGTTGCGCAGTAATAATTGATGGGTAAGATTTTGGTTGATTGAGATAATTGATACGCAAAAGCCATAAATGTAGGGCATCTAATAAATCAGCAACTTTATTAGACGTTTGAGCTGTAACTACAAATGTAGACAGAATAACATAAGGCTTCTTTGATTTTGATATGTCATTCAATTGATTGTATCGATGTCGATAATAGCTGATAAGATGATTAAGTTTATCTTGTGGTTGTCCCATATATGCAATTACAAAAGGTAACCCTTTTTGCGCAGCTAATTCTGCACTGCGTTCGCTCATTCCTAAAATAAACATATCAGGTGAGTCATCAATTTGAGGTGTTGCATATATAGACATATATCGATGCGGTTCATCATATTGGTTACTAAAGTAGTGACGCAAATCATCTATTTGATTGTCTAGAGTGGGCTTTTTGCTTTTATACTCATTAAGTGCTTCATTTACTTGCTTAAAACTTGGTGAACGACCTAAACCCATATCTATTCTGTGAGGGTGACATGCTGCCATTATTTTAAATTGTTCAGCCACTTTATAGGCACTATAATGTGGTAACATTACGCCACCACTACCAATCTTTATCGTTTGGGTATGTTCCAGTAACATCATCATTACAATTTCTGGTGCACTAGATGCGACCGAAAAAACATTATGATGTTCAGCAACCCAAAATCGTGTATAGCCTAATTTCTCAGCAGTTTGAGCTAACGTTATACTATGCTTAAATGCATCGTGGGCATTGCTATTTTCAAAAATTGGAACATAATCTAAAATGCTTAATTTCAATTGTAAATATGCCCCTTTCAACAGTAATAATAAGTTAGAGAAATTGTATTAGTATTGTAAAATGAAGCCATCTATATTGCTATCTATTTGTTTATAATATTATACTTAGTTAAAACATTAGCATAGTTAAAGGTGGCGTTAAATCAATGAAAGTAATTGGATTTGAACAACCATTTCATTTATCAGAAGGCAATTTATTTAAAACGTACGCGTTAGATATTCCAAAACCAAAGGCACATGAATTATTAGTTAAAATACAATCTATCAGTGTTAATCCAGTAGATACGAAACAACGTTTGACGGAGGTATCAAAAGTACCTCGTGTATTAGGTTTTGACGCAGTCGGTTATGTTGAATCTGTTGGAAGCGACGTTCGTATGTTTGAGGAAGGTGACATTGTATATTATTCTGGCTCACCCGATCAAAATGGATCAAACGCAACATATCAAATCATTGATGAAAGATTAGTTGCTAAGGCGCCTCAAAACATTAGCTTCGAGCAAGCTGCAAGTTTACCATTGACTGGTATAACTGCATCCGAGACATTGTTTGATGTATTTGGCATTTCACATAACCCTGAAGATAATAAAGGGAAATCATTATTAATCATAAATGGGGCAGGAGGTGTAGGTAGTATTGCGACGCAAATTGCTAAGGCTTATGGTCTACACGTTATAACGACTGCATCACGTGACGAAACCATTCATTGGACTAAGGACATGGGTGCTGACATTGTCCTGAATCACAAAGAAGATTTAGTTAAGCAATTTAAAGCGCAAGGCATTGAATTAGTAGATTACGTCTTCTGTACATTTGATACAGATATGTATTATGACATAATGATTGAATTAGTGAAGCCAAGAGGTCATATTGCAACGATAGTAGCATTTCAAAATAAACAAGATTTAAATGCTTTGAAACCTAAAAGTTTAACTTTCTCACATGAATTTATGTTTGCAAGACCATTGAATCAAACGGATGATATGATTAGACATCATGAATACTTAGAAGATATTACTAAGAAAATTGAGCAACATGTATATAAACCAACTACAACGAGAGTAATAGAGGGCTTAACGGCTGAAAATCTGTATCAAGCACATCAAATATTAGAATCAAACTCAATGATTGGTAAATTAGTTATTCGTTTAACGCAATAGCTTTAATATAAAATAATTAAATAGTAATAGAAATATGAATAATTGGCGTTTATTCCTGTTGAAAAAGGCAATAGGTATAAACGTCATTTTATTTTGACCAAAATTGAATAAACAATATTTGTTGAAAGGAGTATATGATGCGAAAAAAGTCGATTAGTTTAGTGTTTTGGACAGCATTAGCTATTTGTACACTATTTGTTATATACGGTGCTGTTTTTCCTAAACAATTAGAGATAGGGACCCAAAACATTACTACATTTATAGCGAGGCATTTCTCATGGTACTACTTATTGCTAGTTTTACTTATATTCTTTGTCTGCGTCTATTTATTATTTTCAAGATATGCATCGATTACACTTGGTGAAGAAGGTGAAGATCCTGAATTTTCTCTTCCATCATGGTTTGCTATGTTATTTAGTGCTGGTATGGGCATTGGATTGGTATTTTGGACTACTGCTGAACCGATCAGTCATGCGTTTACGTTAACGCCTATACATAAAACAGGTAGTCAGACGGCTATTAATGATGCCTTTCAATTTGCATTCTTCCATTGGGGTGTACATGCATGGGCTGTATATGGAATTGTGGCTTTAGTCTTTGCATACTTTAGTTTCCATAAAGGATATCCTGGCTTAGTAAGTGCAACATTAGTCCCTATATTTGGTGAAAAATCTATGAAGGGACCTTTAGGTGGCGCAATTGATGTGTTAGCTGTTATTGCAACAGTTACTGGCGTTGCAGCAACACTTGGATTTGGAGCGCTTCAAATCAATGAAGGTTTAAATTTCCTGTTTAATATCCCTAATAATTTTGGCACTCAGGTTATATTAATTATTATTGCGACAGCTTTGTTTACTTGGTCAGCGTGGTCTGGTATAGACAAAGGAATTAAAACACTTAGCAACGTTAATATGCTATTAGCATTTATTGTATTAATAGGATTATTTATAGTGGGGCCAACGCTTTATATCCTAAACACATTTACAAATGGATTAGGTAATTATATCTTTAATTTCTTTAATATGAGTTTACGTATTCCAATGAATGGTGGAGAAAAATTCCAATGGCTTCAAAACTGGACTATTTTCTATTGGGCCTGGTGGGTATCATGGGCACCCTTCGTCGGTATCTTTATAGCAAGAGTTTCAAGAGGGCGTACGATTAAAGAATTTATTCTCGGTGTATTATTTGTTCCAGCACTTGTATGTTTCTTTTTCTTTGCAGTTTTCGGCGCATCAGCGGTGTATTTACAAGATAAAGGTATTGCTAATATTGCAAAAGAAGCAACAGAAACAGCAACCTTTGCTACTTTAGAACATTATCCACTAGGATTTATTTTAAGTATTGTCACTATAGTCGTTATTATGATTTTCTTTGTGACATCAGCAGATTCAGCAACGTATGTATTAGGCATGTTAAGTTCAAAAGGTGATATTAATCCAGCTTCATTTGTCAAAGTAAGTTGGGGCATAATACTAGCATTATTTGCCATGATTATGATTTATACCGGTGGTACGCAAGCAATTCAAAACTTACTTATTATAGCAGCTTTACCATTTTCAGTTGTCATAATATTAATGATTTGGTCATTATTTAAATCGTTAAGTATAGATCATCCAAGAACGTCTAATAAATTTCCAAATATATTACAGTATAAAACGTCGAAGCAAAAAGATACAAAAAAATAAGAATGAAATATATGTTTTCACTGTGCTAAATTTGGGAATACTCTTTGTAGAAAGTAAAAAATTAATAAATATTTAAATAATTATATTAATAATTTTGAATTAATGTTTTGAATAATATTTATAGGGTATTAATTCGTATACAATAATTCAACAATAACTTAGGAGGTGCGTACGAGGTGAAAAGACTAAAAAACTTTATCCTCGGCCTATTAATAGTTGCTATTGTTGGATTCCTATTGTTTATGTACATAAAAGATAGTCGAATAACAAAATATCAAGACTACTTCCTACAATTCAATTGGTTCCAACCACTATTAATTGGTTTGGCTGCATTACTTATATTGATAGGCTTAATATTAGTATTCAGTATATTTAAACCAACATATAGAAAACCAGGATTATACAAAGATTATGATGATGGTCATATTTATGTATCTCGTAAAGCAGTCGAAAAATCAGCTTACGATACAATAACTAAATACGATCAAGTAAGACAACCTAATGTCGTTGCGAAACTTTATAATAAGAAAAATAATTCTTACATCGATATTAAGGCTGATTTCTTAGTACCTAATGATGTACAAGTTAAGTCTTTAACTGAAAGTATTCGTTCAGACATTAAACATAATGTTGAGCATTTTACTGAATTACCAGTTAGAAAACTTGAAGTGAATGTCAGAGATCAAAAAACAGCTGGCCAACGCGTTCTGTAAGGGAGGGATAACATGGCTGATAATAATAATCAAAATGGACAAGATGGAAGTCAACAAATCATTGACTTTATTAAATCTTACAAATGGCGAATCATTGGTTTCTTTGCATTTTTAATTATAGCAATCTTATTCCTAACTTTAGGATTTTGGAAAACAATTTTAGTTATCGTATTATGTTTAATCGGAATCGGTGTTGGGTATATTAAAGACCGTACACAGGATTTCATGAATTTCTTAAATAGATGGAGTTAACCAATTTATTTGAGAACACAGTATTAAAAAATTAAAAAATAATATATAGATAAAAGGAGAATGTAATATGTCAGTAGAAAACAATAATAATAAAGCTAAACAAGCGTATAACAATCAAACAGGAGTTAATGAAAAAGAAAGAGAAGAACAACAAAAACAAGCAGAACAATACAGACAACAAAATGAACAACAACAATTTGAAAACAAATTAACATTTTCAGATGAAGTTGTTGAAAAAATCGCAGGCATCGCAGCTCGTGAAGTTAAAGGTATCTTAGATATGAAAGGCGGTTTCGCTGATAGCTTCACAAATGCATTTTCAAGTGGTAACAACGTAACAACAGGTGTTTCTGTTGAAGTTGGCGAAAAACAAGCAGCAATTGACTTAAAAGTAATTTTAGAATATGGTGAATCTGCACCAAAAATCTTCCGTAAAGTTACTGACTTAGTTAAAGAACAAGTTAAATACATCACTGGCTTAGAAGTAGTAGAAGTGAACATGCAAGTAGATGATGTGATGACTAAAAAAGAATGGCAACAAAAAAACGAAAAAAATAATAACAACAACAATAACAATTCTGAAAGATCAGGATTACAATAAGTATAAATTTAACCCTTTAGGTTGTGTTTACAGCCTAAAGGGTTTTTTGTATCAATTTTATTTGTTCAAATAATTTGTCATTTTATTTATGCAATGGATTACTTACTTTAATGTAAGTATAGTGATGTGCTTCATCCTCTAAGCGCATTGTAGTCACACATTTATAATCTATTACTTCATCAAATATGACTTTTTTAATTTGAGATATGCGATCTGTGTTAACATTTGTTAATTGATTTAGAATATGATGAATGATATTTCCAACACTATTCCATAATGTAGCTTCAAATTTGTCGTCATCGATAAACTTAGAAACGGTCAATATAAGTTCAGCTATATGATTTTGAACAGTCGAGTAAAATACTTTATTAAATACTGTAGTTTTAGAATCGGTTAGTATTCTAGATTTTTCGTGAAAATGCTCAGTCACATAACCAGCTTCATTTAATTGTTGTTCATCGATTCGTAAACCTTCAAAGTCACGAATATATATCGTACGCAATCGACCATCAGTATTAAATATTGCAATTGAATTTTGTAAATGTGCTTCTAATGCAACACCATATTTCACATATAAAGGCATGACGATACCCAACAGTTGAGAAATATAGTCGGTTAACCATTCGTGTGCTGCAACGTCTAAACTATCCTTTACATAATTCGTTTTATAGCGCTGAATTAAACTTATTATCGGCGGTTCTTCATTATTTTTATAAGTAGCCACTAAACTCGATGGAATAATAGGCACACTATCATTGTCTATTAGATTATAAATATTATCTCTAAAAAGGGTCCCTAATTGTTCACTACGATCTGTTTGTATAGCCTCAGCGTCATTTGAATTATAAAAGTGAATGCCAGCAAATTCATTTAAAATACCAGTTCTATAGGATGTGAAATCTGCATCTTGTTCTAGAATGTCATTTAAAATACGAGTCACTAAAGGACCATTGTGTGTGGTCTGTTCAGATAAAGTTCTAATTTCACCAGTAATATGCACATTAGTAGATAATTTGATATGTGGCAAAGTTACAGGATATTTTGGCATTAATGTTCTGAATGATAATCCAGCATAATATGGCAGTTCTACGTTTAATGGAATCATTAAATGATGCTTTAATTCTTCTTCGTATTGATGTAGTAATATGTTTTGAAACTGCCATGGGTGGACAATCATCAAATCATAATCATCAAGTTTAATAAAACCAGTACATTCATTTTCAATGCGTTGATAGAGTTCTGGAAAGTGGGATTTTAGTTCATCATTATACGTAAGCGATAACGTTTCAGTTTTAGCGATACTTTGATGAATGAGTACACATTTTAAGTTAATTTCTTTATTATATTCAGAACTATATTTAATATTTTCATTAGCATTTAGCCCTTTACGTAATTTAGCACCTGGATGAAGCGGATGACCTTCAATAACAGCCTGCTCCGAACGTAAATAACTATCTTGTTCATTAAAAATAATGTCCAATAATGGTTCGTTTGCATGTTGCATCTCATAAGCTTGATAAGCAAGTGCTAACGCCATGTTTGCAACACTATTCTCCATATCATCCTTAAATTGTGAACTTGCTTCATTATCTAACGCTGGTTTTTCTTTTAAAATGCTAGCTAATATTTCATTTGGATGCAATATACGACAAAATTGGTTACTATGTTTAGCGCGATAATAAAAGGGGCCTTCAACATCCACACGTCCGAAAGCATGCTTACCAGTAATACGTGCAAAGATATATTTATCCTCTTGTGGAAAATACACGCGCATCATTTGGTGTTGTCCATCGATGGGACAGTCTTTGATATCATTGGACCACATGATGACACTATTTGATTGAGCGTTAACTAAATTCTCTCTGTAGAGTGATGTAATTAAGCGTTGTGAGATTTTATCTCGAGCAATGAGTAACTCATTTTTAAAGTAGCTAACTAAGTGGGGTAACGCTTGTTCTAAATAGTTTAACGCGCCTAATTCTTCCTCAGTTAACTGTATGTTTTTATTATGTATTGAAATTAAATTATTCATATGGCACCTCAAATTCATTTTACAAAAATCTAAAACATTTGTATAATCCATAATATCGATAATGATATTCATTATCAATTATAAATATTATTATAAATAAGTAGGTGGAATACTGTGGCGAAATTTTTCTTCTCTAGTTCCTTTTTATTATTTCTAGGGAATTGGATAGGACAAATTGGCTTGAATTGGTATGTGCTTACTAGTTATCATAACGCAGTCTATTTGGGATTGGTTAATTTTTGCCGACTCGTACCGATTTTGTTATTAAGTGTCTGGGCTGGCGCTATTGCAGACAAGTTTGATAGAGGGAAATTACTTAAAATAACTATTTCATCCTCATTTATAGTGACAGGCATACTATGTGCTTGTACTTTTCTATTAGCTAAAGTACCAATTAGTATCATTCTGATTTATGCGACACTTAGAGGTATGATTAATGCGACAGAAACACCAATAAGACAGGCTGTATTACCTGATTTATCTAGTCGGTTAAATACGAGTCAAGCTGTTTCATATCATTCTTTCATCATCAACATTTGTCGTTCAATCGGTCCAGCGGTTGCAGGACTTATTTTATCTATTTACCATGCACCGGCTACTTTTCTTGCTCAAACGGCGTGTTACTGCATTGCGACACTTTTATGTTTACCATTAACGTTCAAGAATGAAAGTGAGATAAGTAAAGCGGGCAAGGCGTTTTCTTTTAATGTTGTTTGGGAATACTTTAAGAATAATATGCAAGCTTCAAGAATATTCATTACTTCATTAATCATAATGGCTACAGGTTTTTCATATACGACATTAGTCCCAGTATTAGTACATGATATATTTCCAGGTCGTTCAGAAATATTTGGCGTATCAATGACTTTTTGTGCCATAGGTGGTATGCTAGCTACGCTTTTACTACCTTTGATTTTGAAAAAGTTAAATACCGTTCATATGTATTATTTAAGTTCTTGTCTATTTGGCATAGCACTATTAGGCGTCATCATACATCAGATTATAGTCATGTTCATTTGTATGGCACTTGTAGGTTTATTTAGTCAATTAGCGAGAACGTCAAATCGAATTTACTTTCAAGAGGATATAACACCTGAGCATCGTGGAAAAATATTAAGTATCGTAATGATGGACAGAGGAATGATACCATTAGGAAGTTTACTATTAACAACTTTATCAGAAATTATGGGTGCTATTAATACATTCATCGTAATGGGCGTATTTACTTTTATAATTGCATTCATAGCATATATGATGCAAAGACCAATTAAAGTGGAGGAGTAACATATGATTCAAAACGCATGGCAAAATGCGGACACCAATATTCAATATCGCATTTTAAATGCATTGATCAAAGAAAGCATTTGGCCTGAACAAACTATAATAACAACTCAAAATCATCAATTAACTATACAATATCATGGGTGTATACTATCTGCTCATTTTAAACGTAAAAGTATGATGTCACGATATGACTTTGAAGGTCCAATTACATACCAATGTGGTAATGAAAATAAAACAATCACTGAGGTAGAGAAATTATTAAGTGTTTTAAAACATCACTTTGATATTGATATACAACAACAACTTATTAATGAAATTATACATAGTAGGGATAGCTTTGTTGAGATTTATAAGCAATTTGATCAACGGCAACATAACGTGCAATCAAGTATGCAGTTCTCTTGTATGCCGACCACATTAAATTTCTTTGCATGGTTACAGCATTTAAGCGATTCCAATGAGATTAATGATTTATTATATTCCGAAAGTTTAGTATTGGAAGGACATCCAACGCATCCACTTACTAAAACCAAACTGCCATTAACAATGGATGAAGTTAAAATGTATTCGCCTGAATTTGAAAAAGTCATTCCATTAAAAATAATGTTATTACAGAAAGACTGCGCTCAAGCGACAAGTATTGATGGTACTGAAGACTTTATATTAAGAGAAGTTATTCCAGAATATCAATTAAGGCTAAGAAAATATGCACAATCGATACAAATTTCATTAGAAGACTATTACGTCATATTGGTACATCCGTGGCAATACAACCATACCATTTATGACAAATTTTCAAATTGGATAGCGCACAAATTATTAGTCACGACACCATTCGAAGTCGATTCTAAAGCCACATTATCATTTAGAACGATGTCTTTAATTAATAAACCTTATCACGTAAAACTACCTGTAAATGTACAAGCGACAAGTGCTGTCAGAACCGTTTCAAGTGTAACAACAGTAGATGGTCCAAAATTGAGTAAATCTCTACACAATGTCTTAAACCAATATTCACAACTAAATGTTGCCATCGAGCCATATGGATTGTGTGTTAAAACAAATGACGATGACGCGAGACAATTGGCATGTATCATTAGAGAAAAACCTTACATAGCAAATAATGGTGTGACAATTGTTACTGGTGCATTGGTTAACCCAAATCCAATTGATCAACACATCACAGTTGATAGTTATATTGAGTGGGTTAATGGTGAGGTAAATAAAAGTGGCATCATAACGTTTATGGAAAATTATAGTCGACAACTTATTACACCCTTACTCAATTTAATACAAGACTATGGCATAGCATTAGAAGCACATATGCAAAATACGATAGTAAATTTGGGCCCGAATTTTCAAATGAATTTTATTGTAAGAGATTTAGGTGGCTCTCGAATAGACTTAAACACACTTACACATAAAATGAATAATATACAAATAACAAATCAAAGTTTATTAGCCCAAACAATTGAGGAAGTCATTGCTAAATTTCAGCATGCGGTTATTCAAAATCAGTTAGCTGAATTAATACATTATTTTTCAAAAAAAGAAAATATAACAGAAGCGGAATTGTTTAATATAGTCCGAAAAGAAGTCGAAGTCGCTATTAATGATCATAAGCCACATGCCCAAGCATTAAGAGATGTGTTGTTTGGTCCAACGATTACTGTAAAAGCTTTATTGCGCATGCGCATGACCAATAGAGTGAAAAAATATTTAAATATAGAACTTGAGAACCCAATTCGAAAAGAGGTGTAATAAGTGGCTCAAATCAATATAAATTTATCTAAAATTGAATATAATGCAGAAGCGTTGAGAACATTATTAGAAGAGAATGATATACATTTAACTCCAGTCATCAAATGCATTGCCGGTGACAGTCGCATTATTGAAACGTTAATTCAATCAGGAATTACGCATTTTGCAGAATCCAGACTTGAGAATATAAATGAAAACTTCAAGGATCAATGCAATTACCTACTTTTAAGACCAACATCTAAGAAACACTATACGCAACTTGTCGAAACAATAAAAATAAGTATGCAAACAGAAATTGAAACGATTAGAGAAATCAATGACATCGCTAAAAGTTTAAATAAAAAACATCAAATTATGCTGATGATAGATTGGAAAGATAGACGTGAAGGCGTAATTACCTACGATGTACTAAACTATATAGAAGAAATTATAAAAATGACTCAAATTCAGTTAGTAGGTATCGCTTTTAATTTTATGTGTTTTAAATCATCCGCACCAACTGAGGACGATATATTTAAAATAAATCAATTCGTTGAAGCTATTGAAAATAATTTAGGATTTAGACTGAAAGTTATATCCGGCGGTAACTCAAGTATGATTCCGCAATTAATGTATAACGATTTGGGGAGAATTAACGAATTAAGGATAGGTGAAGCTCTGTTTAGAGGTGTTGATACGACAACTTATCAATCTATTCCGATGTTATTTCAAAATGCCATTACATTAGAAGCGGAAATATTGGAGATTAAACCACGGTTATCAGATAACAACCAATGCTATCTACAAGCTATAGTAGATATAGGCTATGTTGATACAAATATTGACAAAATTAAACCGATAAAAAATGATGTTGATATTGTCGGCGCATCAAGTGACCATCTTATGATTAACTTAAATAATCAAGATTATTATAAAATTGGAGATGTTATTGAATTCTCATTGGAATATGAGGCACTTTCTCAAGTCATGTACCATAATCGTATGACAAAGAACTATTTAAAGGATCATTATATTCATTCTTTGAATAATCAAATGAATCATTCTCCAATACTGACACATAAATAATTTAATTTATTATTTGAATTAAATTGATATCGAAACATTATGTAATAGATTAATTAGCCTTTAATTTAGAATTATATTTCTGATTAATGGCTTTTTAATTTATGCTTATATACCTATATTCTGTTGTTAATTAAAATTACAATAATTTTTTATAAAAAAATTAAAAAATATCATAAACGATATTGACATTGATAATCGTTATCAATAAACTATGTATTGTAAACCTATACATATTAAGGAGTGGAATTCATGAAAGGCTTTAAGTTTGCAGGGATAGTCGCATTACTATTTGCATTAGTATTAGTTACTGCATGTGGTAATGTTAGTAATAATGGGTCAGACGATTCAAATAGTAAATCGTCATCTAAAGACGCAATTAAAATTAAACATGAATTAGGTACTACAGAAGTTCCTAAAGATGCTAAGCGTGTAGTAGCTTTGGAATTTTCATTCGTAGATGCATTGGCAGCACTTAATGTTAAACCAGTGGGGGTTGCTGATGATAATAAACCAAATCGTATTATCAAGCCATTAAAAGATAAAATTGGTGATTACAAATCAGTTGGTACACGTAAACAACCTAATTTGGAAGAAATCAGTAAATTAAAACCAGATTTAATTATTGCGGATAGTAACCGACATAAAGGTATTTACAAAGAATTAAGTAAAATTGCGCCGACAATTGAGTTAAAAAGTTTTGATGGTGACTATAACGATAATATAGAAGCGTTTAAAACGGTCGCTAAAGCTTTAAATAAAGAAGATGAAGGTAAAAAACGTTTAGAAGAACATAAAGAAAAATTAGCTAAATACAAAGATGAGATTCAATTTGATAAAAATGAAAAAGTGTTACCAGCAGTAGCGTCTAAGTCTGGGTTATTAGCGCATCCAAGTGAATCTTATGTAGGTCAATTCCTAACTCAGCTTGGCTTTAAAGAAGCATTAAATAAAGATGTTACTAAAGGTTTAAGTAAATATTTACAAGGACCTTATTTACAACTCAATGCTGAAACGTTAAAAGATGTTAATCCAGAACGTATGTTTATAATGACTGATGGTGCAAGTCCTAAAGAACCATCTTATCAAGAAATGAAAAAAGATCCAGTTTGGGATACATTAGATGCGGTTAAACATAATCGTGTAAGTATTGTTAGCCGAGATACTTGGGCTAGAGCTCGTGGTTTGATATCTTCTGAAGAAATGGCTAAAGAACTTGTTGAAATTTCTAAAAAAGACAAAGAAAAGTAAGGTGGCTAAGCGATGACTATTAGATCAACTGATAGTCAATCTGCTATAGATAAAGCAAATAAGAGACGCACTACACTCACATTTATTGTGAGTGGGTGCTTTCTTTTTATTTTTGCATATTTTAATTTAGCGATTGGCTCTTCTGAAATTCATGCAAAACATATTTTCGAATACTTTTTTACGTCTATGGATAATAAACAAACATTTCTTATTCATAATGTAAGAATGCCTAGAATGATTGGCGGTTTATTGATTGGTGGTGCATTGGCTTTAGCAGGTCTATTAATGCAGGCAATCACTAGAAATCCACTCGCATCGCCTCAAATATTCGGAGTTAATTCTGGCGCATCGTTTGTCATAGTACTAATTACCATATTAATACCTGCATTAGGAAATTATGCTACGTACTTAGCATTTATAGGTGCATTTATTGGAGGATTAACTGTCTATGTATTATCCGGATCTACGAAAAAAATAACACCAATTAAATTGGCCCTTGCAGGAATGGCAATTCATTTATTTTTCAGTAGTTTAACGCAAGGCATCATCATTTTAAATGAAGATTCTAATACTACCGTTATGTTCTGGTTAGTAGGTTCATTAAATGGATTGAAATGGACTGCAGTCTTGTCAGTTATGCCTTGGCTCATATTAGCGCTTATCATAACGATGTTACTAGGCCGTCAATTAACCATAATGGAATTAGGAGACGATATAGCAAAAGGATTAGGCCAGAAGACTCAGCTTATCAGAATTATAGTTGGCCTACTTGTCATCGTACTAGCAGGCGCGTCTGTTTCAATAGCAGGGCCTATTGGATTCATTGGCTTAATTGTCCCTCATATAGTTAAAAGCTATATAAGCAAAGATTACTTCTTAATGGTGCCATTAACATTTCTAATTGGTGCAGATTTATTATTGCTATCAGATATGTTAAGTCGACTTATAACATTCCCTTATGAATCACCAGTTGGTATTGTTACATCATTTGTTGGAGCAATCTATTTCTTATTAATAACTTTAAAAGGGGTGAAACGAATATGACAAAAAGACAATTATCTATTCGTTATGCCATTGTAATTACTTGTTTAATTGCAAGTGTCTTTGTAAGTTTATGTGTTGGTTCAACAATGTATAGCCCGTTAAAAGCATTTCACAGTGTTTTAAGTATGGATGATTTTATACTTAATGAATACCGTATTCCAAGAACATTATTGGGGTTAGTTGTAGGAAGTAGTCTGGCTATTTCTGGAGCTGTGATTCAAGGTGTAGTTAGAAATCCACTTGCATCTCCGGATGTAATCGGAATAACTAAAGGTGCAAGTTTAGCAGCAATTATTGTAATTATGTTATTTCCTTCTGCACCACTATTAGTATTACCAATTGGTTCATTTATAGGTGCATTATTAATCAGTTTAATTTTGTCATTTTTGATTTCTAAATATAATATTAAAGGATCAACATTAGCTTTGATAGGTTTAGCTATCGGTGCGATATGTACAGCTGTGGTTCAATTTTTACTTATTAGAAATCCTATGGATGCTAATAATGCTTTAGTTTGGTTAACAGGTAGTTTATACGGTCATACAATTGATAATTTTTATTCAATCCTACCTTGGTTTATTATTACTTTACCATTCGTATTAGGTTTGAGTTATCAATTAGATATTTTAAATTTAGGCGAACATATTGCTACAGCACTTGGTGCAAGGGTACAAAGACTTAAGATGATTTTACTTATTTTATCAGTAATGTTAGCGGGTGCTTCTATCTCAGTTGTTGGTGGAATTAGCTTCCTAGGTTTAATTGCACCCCATATTGCTCGATCAATTGTAGGACAGCGATATTTTCATGTAGTAATCATGTCTGGTTTGATAGGTGCGATTTTAATTTTATTCAGTGATGGACTGGCTAGAGGTATTCACCCACCATTAGATATACCTGTTGGTGTTATCATTGCCATCATTGGTGTTCCTTATTTCTTATTTTTATTAAGAAGAATATAATGAAGTTAAAGAGCTAATTTTCCTCTAATTAAACGTGGAAATTTAGCTCTTTTCATATTGCATCTTTATAAAAAATAAGATATAGTATTAAACATGTTATTCATAAAAATGCATATATTCTTATATTTATATATAATTATAAGTCAGCTAGTAATATAAATACATAATTAATGAATATAAAAACATCAATTATGAGAGAGAAAGAGGTTATATAAATGGTGGAAGGATATACGAAGCAACAAATTGCTAAAGGTAGAGCGAAGTTTATAACAATGTCTATTATTGGAATTATACTTTTCTTAATTCCTATTCCGGTTACGCAAGATGGTGAAAAACAAACGACATTACCTGTAGCTTTTTTAGCTAATTGGTTAAAAAGTCTACTTGGAGATGCAATGCCCATCATCATCATTACTATTATTACATTATCTGCAATATTAACACTTTTATATTCCACTCTATTTAGAAGTAAGGTTAAGCCTGGTGGACTATTAGATAGTGCATTTAAAGTCGGCCCAGTTTGGATGACATTAAGATTATTGGCAGTTGTCTTTGTCTGGATGACTTATTTTAAGTTAGGGTCAAAAGTGATTTATTCAGAAGATACAGGTGGATTAGTGTTTAACGACCTATTACCAACCTTAGTTGCAGTATTTTTATTCGCTGCACTATTTTTACCGTTCTTAATGGAATATGGGTTGTTGGAATTTTTAGGGCCTTTATTTAGACCAATTATGAGACCTTTATTTACATTACCTGGACGTTCGACAGTAGATAATCTTGCTTCATTTATAGGCGATGGAACTGTAGGTGTGCTTATTACAAGTCGACAATATGAAAGAGGTATTTACTCTAGAAGGGAATCAATAGTGATTTCGACTACATTTAGTGTAGTTTCTATCACTTTTGCAATTGTTATCGCAGAAACGGTTGGACTTCAACATAAGTTTTTTGCTTTTTACTTAACAGTAATCGTTTCATGTTTTGTAGCAGCTATGATTATGCCTCGTATTTGGCCATTGAACCAAATACCCGATGAATTTACGAAAGAAGTTTCTGAAAATACTAGATTAGAAAAATTACCTGAAGGTAAAACGGCGATAGGCTATGGTTTTGAAGAGGCGACAATTGTCGGTTTGAAAGCACCGGGATTTAAAGAATTTTGGAAATCAGGTTTAAAAACGGTCATAGATATGTGGTTTGTTATCCTTCCAGTTGTTATGAGTATAGGAACACTTGCAACGATGATTGCTAACTATACACCGGTATTCTCAATTATTGGACAACCATTTATTCCGATTCTTGAATTATTGCAAATACCAGAGGCAGCTAAAGCTTCTGAAACTTTATTAATTGGTTTTGCGGATATGTTCTTACCTTCCATACTCATCGCTGATGCACATAGTGAAATTACGAGATTTGTTATAGGTGCATTAAGTATTTCTCAATTAATATATTTATCAGAAGTTGGTGGTGTAATACTTGGTTCTAAAATACCAGTTAGCTTAGGTAAACTATTTATGATTTTCTTAATCAGAACTGCTATCACTTTACCGATTATTGCATTGATGGCCCACTTATTGTTATAACCACAATTTAGGCAATGAAGATTTATGTTGGAAATATTGATCTTATTCAACCAACATAACTTCATTGCCTTCTTTTTAATTTAAGGTAGCTAATACATTAGCTTTGACAATTTCACTATTTATAACTGGAGATGTTTCGGCTGATGTTTTACCTCTATTTTGATGTGCTTCTTTAAATGCATCACTTTTAGTCCATGCTTCGAAATCTTTTTCAGTTTCCCACCACGTATTGACATACATATCTTCACTGTCTTTGTCTCGTTCAACTTTCCAAACTTCAATTTTATGGAAACCTTGTAATGCTTCAATTTTTCCACCTTTAGTAAATCTTGGTGCCATTTTTTCAGCGAACCCTTTTTTTACAGTAATTCTATTTGTTACTACAAACATTTTTTAACCTCCTTATTCTTAAGCATAGTGTAATTAATAACTCGGAAAATAAAAAGTAATTAAGTATTAAATGTATAGGTATATAAAAACTGCCAACTACATTTAATGCGTTGGCAGTGAAATGTTACATATAACTTTGCGAAAGAAATTGTATTATATCATTACTTAGTTAATTCATTATAAACTTTTTGGTCATTGTGCGTATAAATAATGTATTCATGATCATCTGTATCAATAATCACTCTATTCGTTTTACCAAAAGTAGAACCAATACGTGAAATATTTTTAGAGTCTAAATCTGGAACGGCATGAATTTCTTGGTCTTGTGAGATATTTTTAATGTCACTAGTAGGGATTTTAATATCTGCTACTCTCCATTGAATTCTAACTTCATTATTATCTTTCTTTACAGTCATTGCCATTAAAGAACACATCCTTTATGTTATTTATGTCTATATCATATATCAGTATGTAATCGTTTTCAAGTATTAATGCTATACTTTTTTATTTTGTGATACACTATTTACTTTAACCGAAAATATGTTCGTATTTTGGCGTATTTTGTGTTAGAATGTTCTCTATAAAGGAGAAGGTATATGACAGGCAAAACTCACGTATCTGCTGGTTTGCTAGTGGGTGCATTAACAACCGAACACTTTCAAACTGATTTGTTCTCTACTGTTACTGTATTATGTTTATCAGTGGTTTCAAGTTTGCTTCCAGATATTTGTCATACTGGAAGTAAGATTGGTAGGAAATTAAAGTTGCTAAGCATAATCATTAGGATTTTATTTGGTCATAGGACATTCACTCACTCATTATTATTTATTGGTATCATTGGATTCCTCCTTAATTTAATTCAAACTCCTATATACTATTTGGTTTCCATTATCGGTGGTATGGCGTCTCATGTTATACTAGATATGTTAACGCCAAGAGGAGTAAAGTTACTTTATCCGATTCCTCTAACTATTAAGTTCCCATTCACCTTTAAAACAGGCGGCTTAGTTGATGTATCACTGGCTACTGCATTAAGTATTGGTGCATTATACATATTATTCCAAACGTTTATTAATGATTTATTACAATATATAAGCCAGTCCATTTTAGGGTAATACTAAATTATTATGGGTATGAATACATATTGAATTCATCACAAGGAGAGTTAAAATGTTAGATCAAAATCAATTAAAGAAATATAATCAAGAGCATTTGAGTGAATATGAAAAGCTAATGAGTAGTAATGAAAAAGAAAAATTAGAAGCTAAAGTGAATGATTTAGATTTAGAAAGTATTCAGCAATTATTTAAAGATTTATATATAAATCGTCAATCGATTTCAGACGTATCAACAGTTTCAGAAGTGAAATATCAACGCAAGTCAGACTTGGCGGATCAAGAAGTAGCTAAATATGAACATAAAGGATTAGAAGCAATAAGAAACGGTGAATTTGCAGTACTTTTGATGGCTGGTGGCCAAGGTACTCGATTAGGTTATAAAGGACCTAAAGGTTCTTTTGAAATAAAAGGAATTAGTTTATTTGAACTACAAGCACAAGAATTACTTAAACTTAAAAAAGAAACGGGTCATTTAATTAATTGGTATATCATGACTAGTGATATTAATCATGAAGAAACGTTAACGTATTTTGAACAACACGATTATTTTGGCTATAATCCTGATAATATACATTTCTTCAAACAAGATAATATGGTTGCGTTAAGTGAAGAAGGACGTCTTATTCTGAACGAACAAGGTTATATTATGGAGACGCCAAATGGTAATGGCGGTGTATTTAAATCATTAGATAAGAATGGCTTTTTAGATAAAATGGCAACTGATGGTGTGAAATATATTTTCTTAAATAATATTGACAATGTATTAGTTAAAGTTTTAGATCCATTATTTGCAGGATTTACAGTAGTACATGATTGTGATGTAACATCTAAATCAATTCAACCTAAAGATGGTGAAAGTGTTGGACGTTTAGTAAATCAAAATAGTAAAGATACAGTACTTGAATACTCTGAATTAGATGAAGAAGTAGCAAATACGTTTAATAATGCAAATATTGGTATTCATGCTTTTAAAGTTGGTTTTATTAAACAAGTGGTAAATAATGACTTACCATATCACTTAGCAGTGAAAAATCTAAAGCAATTAGATGAAGATTTTGGTGTTGTTGAAAAACCAACTTTAAAATTTGAACTGTTCTATTTTGATATTTTTAGATATGCAACTAGTTTTAACACGTTACAAGTTAATAGAGAAGATGAATTCTCTCCACTTAAAAATAAAGAAGGTAAAGATAGTGTTGAAACTGCTACATCAGATTTAGAGCGTATGAATTTAATTTAAAGGGTGGTGGTGTTAGATGTCTAACTCATCTAAGAATACAAAAAGTGCAGTTGTTGAATCTTTTAAAGACATCATCCCGCTATCTTTTGGTGAAGAAATAGGTAATGCAGTATCACATGGTGTTGCTGCGTTGATTACGCTTTTTTTACTTCCTTATGCGGCAGTACATAGCTATATAGCCCATGGAACGTTGAGCTCAATCAGTGTTTCAATATTTGTAATTAGCATTTTTATGATGTTTATCTCATCTACAATATATCATTCAATGAAGAACAATACTGCACATAAATACATATTGAGAATCATTGATCATAGTATGATTTATGTTGCAATTTCTGGGACGTATACGCCCGTTCTATTAACTGTTGTAGGCGGATGGATAGGTTGGTTAGTGTTTATATTATTATGGGGTACCACAGTTTGGGGAATATTATATAAATCTATCTCTGAAAAAGTGAATCCAAAGTTAAGTTTAATTGTATATCTTGTGATGGGATGGGTTGGTATTATTTTTCTTCCTATTATCATTATGCGTACGTCATGGATGTTCATTTTATTTATAGTTTTAGGCGGTTTATCATATACGATTGGGGCTTGGTTTTATGCGCAAAAAAATCGTCCTTATTTCCATATGATTTGGCATATATTTATCGTTATCGCTTCAATGTTCCACTTTATTGCAATACTTTATTTTATATAGAGAAACTAAAAAATAAGGTTGATGATTTTATCGGTCATCAGTCTTATTTTTATTTTAAAGTGATTATTATATTGCGTCTGAATAAATCTAACGATTATTCTATTAAAGTATCTAAAAAGATAAAAAGGAGGAAAATTGTTCATGAATTTAAAGTCTATAGGTATTGTTGTTACATTAGTTTTAACTATGTTTATGGCTGCAATTGAAAGTTCAATTATTTCATTAGCCATGCCTACAATAAGAACAGATTTAAATGCTGGAGCATCAATATCATTAGTATTTACAGTTTATTTTATTGCGTTGGTAGTAGCTAACCCGATTGTTGGTGAATTATTAACACGTTTTAAAATTCTTTATATTGCAATGGTAGGTTTATTATTGTTTGGTATAGGTAGTTTAATGTCAGGAATGAGTAGCACATTTGTTATGCTCATCATTTCAAGAATCGTCCAAGGATTAGGAGCGGGGGTTATGATGTCGTTAACTCAAATTGTTCCTAAATTAGCTTTTGAAATACCATTTAGATACAAAATTATGGGTATAGTTGGAAGTGTATGGGGGATATCTAGCATTATCGGACCATTGCTAGGTGGAGCTATTTTAGAGTTTGCAACATGGCATTGGCTATTTTTCATAAATATCCCGATAGCGGTTATTGCAATTATTTTAGCATTTGTTACGTTTCATTTTCCTGAGGAAGCGGAAGTTAAAGCATCTAGCTTTGATGTTAGAGGACTTACATTATTTTATGTGTTCATAGCCCTATTTATGTTTGGTTTATTATATAAGTCATCAATAGTATTAAATATGATTGCTTTAGTGTTAGCATTTATATTCATATTTATTTTATTCAAATTTGAAAGCACAATCAAAAATCCATTCATACCAATTTCAGAGTTCAATCGTTCAGTCTCATTAGTATTTGTTACGGATCTCTTAATAGCGATGACTTTAATGGGATACAATTTATATATACCGATTTACTTACAAGATCATCTACATCTCTCTCCACTTCAAAGTGGACTGGTTATATTCCCATTGTCAGTAGCTTGGCTAGTTTTAAATTTTAATTTAGCGAAAGTTGAAGCTAATTTAACGCGTAAGGCATTATACATCACTGCATTCACTTTATTATTAATCAGTAGTATCATACTAATGTTTGGTTTGAAAATGCCATTATTAATTGCAGCAACTGTAATACTCGCTGGACTAAGCTTTGGTTTTGTTTACACTAAAGATAGTGTCATCGTTCAAGAAGAAACAAATCCGAGACATATGAAGAAAATGATGTCCTTTTATGCATTAACCAAAAATTTAGGTTCATCAATAGGTTCAACTGTAATGGGGTATTTGTACGCTATGTCAATAGGGTTTATAAATGGTCATTTTTATAATATTTTACTTGCAGCTGCATTAGTGAGTATCTTACTCATCATCATGTGGTCAACGCTTTATAAATCCAAGGCATAGCATATTAAAGTTTTAACATAAACTAAATGTGATGTATTATTAAGTTCTTTTAATATCGCGCTTTAAATTTTATATTGCGTTTTATAAATGATAAAATAGCCGTGTGAAACAAAGGAGGGCAAAAGATGAAGTTTTTTAAAAATAATTATAAAAATATTTTATCTACTTTATTTGTCCTCACTATCTTTATTATTTCAGGTGCTATTTTTTTAATGTTTTTAGGATTTGGTTTATTTGGTTTAAGTCGAATCCTAATTTTTTTTAACTTAGGAGACTTTACCTATAATAAAAATTTAGTAGATAATTTAGTTTATTATGGAAGTTATATCGTTTTTGGTTACTTCATTTTATTTGCCATTGAACATTTAATGGACTACTTTAGAAAGCAATTGCCTAACAATCCATATTTTAGTGGTAGTATGTTTCATTTGATTTCTTATGTCGTAACAACGATACTCTTCTATTTTATAATTCATATACACTACGTTTATATAAAAATTGACTTTTGGGTCATCGCAGTCATCATAGGGCTATTATATATATTTAAAATTATATTTTATCCAGATAGTGAGAATCTTAATAATAAGAAAGAGTAAGCATTTAGTTTGCTTGGCGTACTAAAGTTTGGTTGAATATAACAATGTCTTTGAATTAAAAGGAGTTTTTATATGGCGAATATAGAAGTATCCACAAAAAAACGGAACCTCATTGTTGCAGTAATGTTATTAAGTGCATTTATAGCTATTTTAAATCAAACTTTATTAAATACTGCTTTACCGCATATTATGAGGGAACTAAATACATCTGAAAATACTGCCCAATGGTTGGTAACTGGTTTTATGTTAGTTAATGGGACAATGATTCCGTTGACTGCATACTTAATGGATAGAATTAAAACTAAGCCATTATACTTAGTTTCTATGGGAATCTTCCTTATTGGATCTATTGTTGCTGCTATTGCACCTAACTTTGGTGTTTTAATGTTTGCCAGAGTGATACAAGCAATCGGTGCTGGAATTATTATGCCGCTCATGCAGTTTACGTTATTTACTTTATTTTCTAAAGAAAAGCGTGGTTTTGCAATGGGCTTAGCTGGCTTAGTTATCCAATTTGCACCAGCGATTGGCCCTACTTTTTCAGGCTTAATTATAGATAATACGAGTTGGAGAGTCCCATTCATTATCGTTGTAGGCATTGCACTTATAGGTTATATCTTTGGTGCTATTACATTATCTAGTTACAATGAAACTAAAAAAACAGCGTTAGATAAACGATCAGTTATTTATTCAACGTTAGGATTTGGATTGATGCTTTATGCATTTAGTAGTGCAGGCAATCTTGGATTCACTCATCCAATTGTTATCTTTTCATTTATAATTGGAATGTTAATTGTTGTTGCGTTTGTAAGAAGACAATTATATATAACTAATCCGTTGTTAAATCTCCGAGTTTTCAAAAGTAAAATTTTCACTTTCAGTACTATTACTTCAATGATTGTCATGATGTCAATGGTAGGTCCGGCACTTTTGATTCCATTGTTCGTTCAAAACGGTCTTGGTCTTAGTGCCTTCATGTCTGGATTGGTCATAATGCCAGGGGCTATTTTAAACGGTATAATGTCTGTTTACACCGGTAAAATTTACGATAAATATGGACCTAGACTTTTAATTCTAATTGGATTTATCGTGCTCATTATAACTACTGCCTTGTTGAGTTTCTTAAAATATGATTCATCTTATACCATGTTAGTTATCGTGTATGCAATAAGAATGTTTGCTGTTTCACTATTAATGATGCCAATTAATACAGCAGGTATTAACGCACTTAAAAATGAAGACATTTCGCATGGTACTGCCATTATGAACTTTGGCCGTGTTATGGCTGGCTCACTTGGAACGGCCTTAATGGTAACCATTATGAGTATTGGGGCTAAATTACTAAGTCAAAGTTCATCTATAAGTGCCAATCATGAAATCGCACAAAGACAAAGTGTTGCAGCAGGTGTTGATTTATCATTTGCAATAGTAACTGGATTAGTGATTGTTGGTTTCATCTTCTCTCTATTTATTAAAGAAGAAAGACACTACATTAAAAAAACAACGAATACACGTGATATATAACGATTAGATAAAGATAGAAGTTGGTCTTCATATATTGAGCTAACTTCTTTTTTTATACATTTAAAAAATATATACTGATTTAGAAAGTCAATACATATTAATATTTGTTATTATAGAGATATAAAGAATGCTAAGGGGGATTTACATTGTTAACGGTAGATCAAGTGAAAGAAATAGTCGGAGCATTAAAAGATCCGATAATAAATGTACCACTTAAAGAAACAGATGGCATCATCGAAGTAACTACAAAAGAAGAAATAGAACACGTTAGTGTTAAAGTGGCAATGGCGCAACTAGGTGGACAACCACAATTAGATTTACAAATGGCAATAGTAAAAGCGCTAAAAGAAAATGGGGCTAACACTGTTGGGATACGATTTGAAGAGTTACCTGCCGAAACGGTAGAACGATATACAGGTAAAAAAGAAGAACAACCAAAAACTATAGAGGGATTATTATCTAAAGATAATCCAGTAGAATTTATAGCGATTGCTTCAGGTAAAGGTGGCGTAGGTAAATCGACAGTTGCAGTAAACCTAGCAGTTGCATTAGCACGAGAAGGCAAACGTGTTGGTTTAGTAGACGCTGATATCTATGGATTTAGTGTACCTGATATGATGGGTATTGATGAGAAACCGGGAGTCCAAGGTAAAGAAATAATTCCTGTTGAACGTCATGGCGTAAAAGTAATATCAATGGCATTTTTCGTAGAAGAGAATGCGCCAGTTATATGGCGTGGACCGATGCTAGGCAAAATGTTAACTAATTTCTTTGTAGAAGTGAAGTGGGGAGAACTTGACTATTTACTATTAGACTTGCCACCAGGTACAGGTGATGTAGCTTTAGATGTTCATTCAATGTTACCAAGTAGTAAAGAAATCATTGTAACTACGCCTCATCCGACAGCAGCATTTGTAGCTGCAAGAGCAGGAGCGATGGCTAAACATACTGAACACTCTATCTTAGGTGTCATTGAAAATATGAGCTATTTCGAAAGTAAAGAAACTGGTAATAAAGAATATGTCTTTGGTAAAGGTGGCGGACGTAAACTAGCAGATGAATTAAATACGCAGTTACTAGGTGAATTACCATTAGAACAACCTACATGGAATCCTAAAGATTTCTCACCATCTATTTATCAAGCTGATGATCGATTAGGTAAAGTTTATACGTCTATTGCTCAAAAAGTGATAGCATCTACAATTAAAAAATAAAATCCTATTTAGTGTAAAATTAGCGCATGGAAATTCAGATTTTCATGCGTTTTTCTATTGCAAAATATTTTGAATCTGATAGAATAATTTCTTGTGAGCAACAATGAAACTTGAACATAACAAAGACAAAAATTAGTTCAAAAAAAGTGTTGACTTAACTATTCAAACTTGATATTATATAAAAGTCGTCGAAAACGGAATGTTAATTCCTTACAAAGTTTGTTAAAATGGTGTAAAACTTACCATTGCAAAATAAAAAAAGATGACTTAAAATAATAAAAGTAATCAACAAAAGTTGTTGACTTTCTAAAAAGAATGTTATACAATTAAGAAGTTAGTTTAAAAATGAACATTGAAAACTGAATGACAATATGTCAACGTTAATTCCAATAAACAGTAACTTAACTGTTACAAACACTATTTAGTA
>NZ_JAESLK010000002.1:0-151820 GCF_017892585.1 Staphylococcus sp. GDY8P57P
GAATTCTGTCCCACTCCCTTTTCTATTAAAAAAGCGGACAAACCGTCTATAATCAATTGAAAGGATCATAAGGAATGAATACTCAGAAAAAGTGGGCGATGATTACTGGTGTCACAATTATGATCGTCAGTATCGTAGTTGCTTTAGGGTTATATCACCACCAACAGGAAAGTGAAAAACGCAAACAGCAGCGTGAAAAAGTTCAAATTAATAACCCTAACGTCAAACTATTTCAAAATATTACATACAATAATCATCTTCCTAAAAGTCAACTTGATATCATGATGCCTGATGATGTAGATAAGGATACTCAATTACCGGTTATCTTCTGGATGCACGGTGGTGGCTATGTTGCAGGTGATAAACAATACAAAAATCCATTACTATCTCAAATTGTTGAGCAAGGATATGTAGTAGTCAACGTTAACTATGCTTTAGCGCCTAACTATAAGTATCCTACACCGCTTATTCAATTTGATGATGCCATTCAATTTATTAAGCATAATAAAGACCGTTTCCCAATCGATTTAAACCAAGTCATTATTGGTGGTGATTCTGCCGGTGCACAACTAACGAGTCAATATGTTGCGATGCAAACAAACAGTACTTTACGAAACGAAATGGGATTTGAACAGCGTTTTACACCCTCACAAATTACAGGTGCTATCTTTTTCGGTGGGTTTTATGATATGAAGACGGTAAGAGAAACTGAATTTCCAAGAATTCAAATGTTTATGCATAGTTATACAGGTGCAACACATTGGGAAACTGATTTTAAAAATATTTCTCAAATGTCAACCATTAATCAAGTGACTAAGGATTATCCTTCAACATATTTATCAGTAGGTGATGCGGATCCTTTCTATAGTCAAAACATTGAATTTTATCGCAAATTGAAAGAGGCGAATATACCGGTAAGTACATTGTTTTATGATGGTTCACATCATTTACATCATCAATATCAATTCCATCTAGACAAACCAGAATCTAAAGAGAACATGAAACGTGTACTTGCATTCCTAAGTAGAAATACGTCGTCATCTGGTGTAGAACAAAATTACCAATCACCATTTGATGGATCAACAGGTTCAGATAATCATTTTTCATTATCTCCGTATTAGAAGCGGTGTGCCGCGAGCATTAGTTACATGATAATGAGAAAGCGTGTGAGTGACGCATAACATCATAGCTTATGTCCAATGATGACTATATAGTGTTGTGGTGTTTAGAGCGTAGTTTATATAAAAAGATATGTCTAACCAAAACAGTGGGAGTGGGACATAAATAATATGATGATGTTATTTTGCAAATTCGCAGTAGCTGACTGAACTGAAAATGCGCTTAAATCAAGCTTTTTTCAGTTCTAGTCATCCTTGCGGGGGTGGGACGACGAATTTAAAAAGAATTCTGTCCCACTCCCATTTCTCTATTTTATTAGCGATGATGGTGTTGAAATCTTAGAAGTAATTGAAAATTTAAATTAACTTTGTAGTAATTTAGTTTAATATTCTAATGACTAGAGTATAATATTAGTGATGGTAAATCATTATTAAATCAGTAATTTGGCCATAACATATTTATTGAAGTATTGGCCGTTAATGTACAATTTATCTTTTAATTCGCCTTCAATATTGAATCCTGAAGCTTTAAAGAGTTCAACTGCGCGTGCATTTTCAGGGACAACAGAGGCTTCAATACGTCTAATATCATGGTTAATCGACCAAGCTTCAGCAGCGTTTACTAATGCCATACCGATACCGTGTTTCTGATAAAGCTGTCTAACGCCAATTGTAATGACCGCTTCATGACGTTTACGTTCGTAATTTTCAGTTGTCATAAATGCATAACCAACCAATTGATCGTCTTGTTCTGCAACGTAAACTGTGTTTCTTGGAGAAGTGATAATGCGTTCTAGGTGATTGCTCACGCTTGAAATGCTCGGTGTATATTCACCAGGGTTATATAGTGTGTATTCAGATTCATCATAAATTTTGCTTAATAATTTTATAAAGTCTTCAACGTCTTTTATACTAATTTCACGAATAATATGAGCCATACGGCTTCCTCCCAAATTAATAAACTATTGTGTCTTACATGGTATTATAGCAATAATTCTTAAATATACATAAAATAAAAAACTTTTTAAACTAAAGGGGCAATTTCAAAAATGAAACCAAATGTGCTATTAGCAGGCGGTAGTGGTTATATTGGCAAATATATAAGTAATGTGATTCAAGAAGAAGCACATATTTATGCTTTATCGAAATATCCTAATACCAAAAAAGAAAATAATAATCGCATAACATGGTTGAAAAGAGATATTTATAGTTATACTGATGTTGTAAAGGCTATGGAAGGAATGGATATTGCGGTTTATTATTTGGACCCTAACAAGAACTCAGCGAAATTAACGCAAGCAACTGCGCGAGATTTAAATCTAATTGCAGCAGATAACTTTGCTAGAGCAGCAGCGCAACAAGGTGTGTCTAAAATAGTGTATGTAAGTGGCAGTCGATTTGATAGTGAGACAGTACAGCGTTTAGAGAATTACGGTGTTCCTGTTGAAAAGACAAACACTCAAATTAAACGTCCACATATTAACGCTGAATTACAAATGTCTAAATACGATGATATCAGAACAGCGATGCGAATGATATTACCTAGGAAATGGACATTGACGTATCTAGTAGATTACTTTATGAAATGGCTGAATGATACACGTGGTACATTGATGCATACGTATCAAGAGAATGGCAGATACTTCATTTATGCCCGTAAAAAATCTAAGCCACTACTAGTAATGGAGAAAGTTGAAGACGATATAGGATTGATAACGTTACATTTCATTTCAGGTTCGATAATTAAACGTAATCAAAAGAAACAAGGCAAATTAGAATTTAGACAAATTAAAGGTACACGCTTAGTCATGATTCATTTATATGATTATATCCCGAAATTGTTATGGCCAATATATTACTTCGTTCAAGCACCGTTACAAGGCTTGATTATGCGAGGGTTTGAAATTGACTGCCGTATTAAACATTTTAACGGACGCGTACAATCTGGAGAAAAAATGAAATATACAAAATAATAGGTGATAAAGTGATGCAAGTATTATTAGTAGAAGATGATCAAACACTATTTCAAGAATTGAAAAAAGAACTCGAACATTGGGATTTCTTCGTGACAGGAATAGATGATTTTAGTGCAGTAATGGATATTTATGAAGAAACTAATCCAGAAATAGTTATTATGGATGTGCAATTACCTAAATATGATGGATTTTATTGGTGTAGAAAGATTAGACAAGTGTCTAACGTGCCAATCTTATTTTTATCTTCTCGCGATAATCCTATGGACCAAGTGATGAGTATGGAATTAGGTGCGGATGATTATATGCAAAAGCCATTTCATACAAACGTGCTAATAGCCAAACTGCAGGCGATTTATCGACGTGTCTATGAATTTGGCGCAGAAGAAAAGCGAACATTGAATTGGCAAGATGCGCTTGTAGACTTATCAAAGGATAGCATTCAAAAAGGCGACGCAGTGATCTATTTATCTAAGACTGAAATGATTATTTTAGAAATGTTAATACAAAAGCAGAATCAAATTGTTACGAGAGACACGTTAATTACTGCGCTTTGGGATGATGAAGCTTTTGTAAGTGATAATACGTTAACTGTTAATGTTAATCGTTTGCGTAAAAAGCTATCTGATATTGGTATGGATACGCAAATTGAAACTAAAGTAGGTAAAGGTTACATGGCGCATGAGTAACTTGAAATGGTTTTGGTTATTTCTTAAAACACGTAGTAATTGGATTTTTTGGATTGTGTTTTTACATTTGATTTTATTAGGTATGGCTTATATTGATTATGATATTTCAATTGAAGGTATCAGCTTTATTGTAATGCTAAATCTTGGTCTTACTGCACTATTTTTAGTTTTTACCTTTTTGAAAGAAGTTAAGTTATATCAACATTTATATAATAATAAGGAAATTGAAGAAATTAAGCACAAAGATTTGGCTAAAGATCCGTTTCAACGGGAAGTTGTTAATTACCTTTATCGTAAATTAACAAGTCAAAAAGAACGTGTAGTTGAGCAACAATTACATATCAAAATGACGGAACAATCTTTAACTGAATTTGTGCATGATATTAAAACGCCTGTAACAGCGATGAAGTTGTTAATTGACCAAGAAGCAGAAGGTACCCGTAAAAAGTCATTATTATATGAGTGGGCACGTATTAATGAGTTATTAGATAAACAACTGTATTTAACTCGATTAGAGTCTAAAAATAGAGATATGTATTTTGAAGAAACTGCGTTGAAACGACTGGTCATCGATGAGATTCAATTGACACGTCATATTAGTCAGGCTAAGGGTATAGGTTATGATTTGAATTTTGAGACAAATTTAGATGTATATACAGATGTCAAGTGGTGTCGCATGATGATTCGTCAAATTTTATCTAATTCTTTGAAATATTCACAAGGCCAGGATATTGTTATCCGTTCTTTTATAAAGGATGATCATGTGGCATTAGAAATTAAAGACTTTGGTAGAGGAATTAGTCACAAAGATTTACCACGCATATTTAAGCGTGGTTTCACTTCGACTGCGAATCGTAATGAAACGACATCTTCGGGTATTGGACTGTATTTGGTAAACAGCGTTAAGGAACAATTAGGTATCGATGTTCGTGTTACGTCTACCGTAGGGCAAGGGACTACATTTGTTTTAACTTTTCCGAAACAAAATGAATTAATGGCGCGTATGACGCAAGTGACAACAATGTTACCTTAAAACGTTGATTTGTTACTCCATCTTCATTTCATCCATTGTAATTACTTTTATAATTAAACTGACTAAAGAAGTGCGGAATCACTAAAATAAACGCGCACGGAGATATATTGAATGACGAGGTGAACGATTAACGTGACAATATTACAGGCAAAGCAAATAGCCAAAACCTATGGTAACAAGCAAACTGAACAAGAAGTATTAAAAGATATTGACCTGTCAATTGAAGCGGGAGAGTTTGTTGCTATCATGGGGCCCTCGGGATCAGGCAAAACAACCTTATTGAATGTATTAAGTTCAATTGACTATTTAACACACGGTTCTATTATTTTAGACGGTCAACAATTAGAAAAATTGTCTAACAAAGCATTGTCTGACATCAGAAAAAAAGATATTGGATTTATATTTCAAGAATATAATTTGCTACATACACTAACGGTCAAAGAGAACATCATGTTACCTTTATCCGTTCAGAAGTTAGATAAAAGCGAAATGAATGAGCGCTATCAACGCATCACAAAGGCGTTAAATATATTTGAAATTAGTGATAAGTATCCGTCAGAAATTTCAGGTGGACAACGACAAAGAACGTCAGCTGCACGTGCATTTATTACATATCCAAAGATTATTTTTGCGGATGAACCTACTGGCGCACTTGATTCCAAAAATACTCGAGATTTGTTGCAACGTTTTCAAAAAATTAATGAACTCTATAATGCGACGATAGTGATGGTCACGCATGACCCATTAGCAGCAAGTTTCTCAGAGCGTGTGATTATGTTGAAAGATGGACAAGTTTTTACTGAAATATATCAAGGTGAAGATGATAAAAACGTCTTTCACAGAGAAATTCTACGTGCACAAAGTATCTTAGGTGGCATGATGTATGAGTTTTAGTCATATTATATGGAAGAACTTTCAACAAAATATTATTCATTACGCAATTTATATCTTTTCACTTGTATTAAGTATCGTGTTGTTCTTTAGTTTTATTACGATCAAATATGTACATCATTTAAATGTGCACCAATCTTTGTCAATGATACGTCAAGGTACACAAGTGGGAAGTTATTTTTTATTTATCATCATTGTCGTATTTATCATGTATACAAATATGTTGTTTATTAAACGACGGAGTTATGAATTCGGGTTATTGCAAACGATTGGTTTAGGTAAAAAAAGTATTATTTACATGCTAATGCTTGAGCAGTTATTTATTTTCATTATAACTGCACTATTAGGTATGATTATTGGCATTTTAGGCTCGAAAATACTACTAATGATTGTGTTGAAATTATTAGGTATACATACATCTGTATCATTCATTTTTAGTTTTCAAGCGATTGCACAAACATTATTTATACTTGTCATTGCCTATATACTCATCATTATCCAAGCATCTATTTATTTAAGTAAATCCTCAATTAAAAGTTTGATGGCCTTTCAAGATACTAAAGAAGATAGTCATATCACGCTTACATTAGGAGAAGTTATATTAGGTGTCTTAGGCGTTGTGCTGATATTGACGGGGTATTATTTATCAACGCGCTTTGTTGAGATTGTGGATGATGTCATACTACCATTTGTTATTTTAATTGTAACTGTTTTAGGAACTTATTTTTTCTTCCGAAGTACGATTTCACTCATATTGAAGATGATTAGATATTTTAAAGGCGGAAATGTGTCTGTAAATGATGTTATTTTCACGTCATCACTCATGTTTCGAATTAGAAAAAATGCATTTTCATTGACTGTAATGGCCATCATCTCAGCAATTACTGTATCAGTTTTATGTTTCGCTGCGATTAGTAGAGGTTCTTTGGCAAATGAAGTGCTTTTAGAGTCACCCCATGAAGTTACGCTAAAAGAAGAGAAACTTGCAAATGAATTAGGATTTGAATTAAGTCGCCATCATATTCCTTATCGTTATGATTTTAAACAAGTCGTATATTCTCAACTATATAAAGATCAGTTATTTGACAATAGTCAGATACAACCTTATGCAGTTACTGTAACGAGCGAAAAATATTTTCCAAATGTGTCTTTAAAAAAAGGTGAAGCAAATTTAATTATGCCTGAAGGTTTAATTCAAGAGTTGTCGAAGCATAAATCAAATGGTACGGCTTCTATTGGAACTAAAAAACATCACGTGAATATTAAATTGCATAAAGTGATGGACAAAATTTATTTTAAACAAAGTATTGATTTAGGTGGTCCTACACTAGTATTGAATGATACCGATTATAATTACTTGAAAACACATGCGAATCGTAAATATATCGTTTCACAATATGGTTTTGATTTACAACATAATAGAGATATTCCAAAACTTGAGAGCATTACGAAAGATCTCAATAGTGATGTGCAAACGCGCAGTGAAGTCGTTAGTGAAGTATCCAGTTTAACTGGCATATTACTGTTTGTAACGTCATTTTTAGGCATTGCATTCTTGATTGCCACAGGATGTATTATTTACATTAAACAAATTGATGAAACAGAGGATGAGTTGGAAAGTTATTCGGTATTACGTAAATTAGGATTCATTCAAAAAGATATGGCCAAAGGATTAAAGCTTAAAGTGGCATTTAACTTTGGTATACCATTGATTATTGCTTTGTTGCATTCATACTTTGCTGCTGTGGTCTTTATGAAGATCATTGGATTTGATAATCAAGTTCCGATTTTTGTCGTAATGGGCATTTACTCAATCATTTACAGCATTTTTGCAGTTATCGCATATAACCATTCTAAACGTACAATTAATCACTCAATTTAAGCTAATGTTTTTCTAATATTTCGTATTTGTAAAGAATTTGTAAATGTAATTGTGGTTATGTAAATTTTGTGATATTTTCAAATAGGGACAAATTCAGTAATGGAGTATTACGTGAATAACAGTAAAACATTATATTTACATAAAATTTACAAATAGTCCGAAAAAAGACTTTTGAAAAGTTCTTATTGTAAATGTATTCTTTATCTAAAGTTGTCTTACAATAATAAAAATTTACAACGTGATTGGAAACGATCGCTATAATGGAGGCTTTATAATGTTTACTAAGAAAAAGGATAAGTTCATGGTTCAATTAGAGGAAATGGTATTTAACTTGGACCGTGCTGCAGTTGAATTCGGGAAAATGGATTTCAATACGCACTTAGATTTAAAAGCTTATTCTGATAATATCAAGACTTATGAGTCACATGGTGACGAATTAATGCATCAAGTCATTACGGATTTAAATCAAACATTTATTACACCAATTGAACGTGAAGATATTCTATCTTTATGTAATGCAATTGATGATGTGCTAGACGCTATGGAAGAAACATCAGCAATGTTTGAAATGTATTCAATTGAATATACAGATGAATACATGGCAGAATTCGTAGAAAATATTCAAAAAGCAGTAGCAGAAATGAAATTAGCTGTTGGTTTATTAGTAGAGAAAAAATTATCACACATGCGCATTCATTCTATTAACATTAAAGAATTTGAAACAAACTGTGATGGCATTTTACGTCAATCTATTAAACACATTTTTAACAGCGAAACTGATCCAATCACACTTATTAAAATAAAAGATATTTATGAAAGCATGGAAGAAATCGCAGATAAATGTCAAGTTGTGGCAAATAATTTCGAAACGATTATTATGAAAAATAGCTAAGGGAGTTTTAATTTATGGAATATGTATTAATTATCACTATAGCTATCGTAATATTTTCTTTAATCTTTGACTTTATCAATGGCTTCCATGATACAGCCAATGCGATTGCTACAGCAGTATCAACACGTGCCTTAACGCCTAGAACTGCTATCTTTTTAGCGGCAATTATGAACTTTGTTGGTGCGCTAACCTTCACTGGTGTTGCCGGTACAATAACGAAAGATATTGTTGATCCATTTAAATTACAAAATGGGTTAGTCGTTGTATTAGCCGCAATATTAGCAGCAATTATTTGGAACTTATTAACATGGTATTATGGTATACCAAGTTCATCATCTCATGCGTTGATAGGTTCAATCGCAGGTGCAGCGATTGCAGCACAAGGATTTGGTGTACTTCATTATCAAGGTTTCACTAAAATTATTATTGTTTTAATCATTTCACCAATTATTGCATTTTGTGTCGGATTCATTATGTACACGATTGTTAAAATTGTCTTTAAAAATGCTAACCTTACTAGAGCGAATCGTAATTTCCGATTCTTCCAAGTATTTACTGCAGCATTACAATCGTTCTCACACGGTACGAATGATGCACAAAAATCAATGGGTATCATTACATTAGCTTTAATTGTAGCCAATATTCAAGATCCATCGAATGTTGAACCAGCTTTATGGGTAAAAGTTGCCTGTGCAACTGCAATGGGTCTAGGTACTGCCATTGGTGGATGGAAGATTATTAAAACTGTAGGTGGAAACATTATGAAAATCCGCCCAGCTAACGGTGCTGCAGCTGACTTATCATCAGCATTAACAATATTTGTAGCATCATCATTACACTTCCCATTATCTACAACACACGTTGTATCATCATCAATTCTTGGTGTTGGTGCTTCTAACAGAGCTAAAGGTGTTAAATGGAACACTGCACAACGTATGATTATTACATGGGTTATTACATTACCAATCTCAGCTATTTTAGCTGCTTTGATTTTCTTAGTTATGAACATTTTCTTATAATTAAATAATTAAGTGTTGGGGAGTGGGACAGAATACTTATTAAATTCGTCGTCTCACCCTTTTCAAACTGCCTATAGAGTCTTTGACTTTGTAGGCAGTTTTTTTATGTACGTCCTGAGATAGGGAGGGGGATTTGGTTATAAAGACATTCTTTAAAGTATTGCTTAACTGAATGTTCATTTTAAAGTGTCTTACTTATATGCTAAATCATTTAGATGAATTAAGTTAGTAATGACAATCTAAGCATGTAGCTATTTTGATAGGATATCAAACCTAAATAACAGTTATAGGTAGTCAAATCAAATTAATACAGTGGTGTGCTGTTGCCATGTATTTTTATAGAACACAAAAGGAGTGAAACAGAATTTTAAAACGCTGTTCCACTCCTAGCTTACTTAGCTTGTAGAATTACTTGATGAAGTTCTCTTTGATAGGGTGACCATCCACAAGATAGCATTATTATATTATTTAGTGAATGAAATTGTAGCTTGAAACTACAGATGCAGGAATTGTTCTTGTATTTGTGTTATATGGACCATTAGCATAATTCATTTCTGAAATTAAGATGCTACCATCTGCATTAACACGTTCAACATAAGCCACATGTCCATAGTAGCCTGTAGTTGATTGCATAATTGAACCAACAGTTGCATTATGATCTACTGTATAACCATCTGCTGCTGCGTTGCCTGCCCAATATTTAGCATCTGACCAATAAGTACTAATTGGTTTACCAGCTTGCGCACGACGGTCGAATACATACCATGTACATTGACCAGCAGTATATAAGTTTTGGTGATTGAATGATGGGCTAGCATAACCACCACTTCCGCCACCGTTATTCGTTGTATTCGGATTTGTTTCAGTAGGTGTATTTGCTGAACCATTTGGTATTTTTAATTGTTGATTTGGTGTTATTAAATAACCTGATAAGTTATTGGCCTTCATTAATGCATTGACCGATACACCATTCTTACTAGCAATTGCATATAAAGAATCGCCAGATTTTACTGTGTAATATGATGAAGAAGTTGTTGCGTTTGAACTGGCATTATTAGCGCTATTACTGCTGCCCCCAATAGTAATAACTTGGCCAGGGAAAATCATATTGTTAGAAAGGTTGTTACTCTTCTTAATACTATCTACAGATGTATTATATTTACTAGCGATGCTCCATAGCGACTCGCCGGATTTTACAGTATGTTGTGTTGATGCTTCAGCATTATGGTTTGATAATACTGCAACTGCTCCGGTTGCGACAGAAGCTGCGACTGCTAACTTTTTCAACTAAATGTCCTCCTTGAGAAAATTCATTATATTTTTAATTAATTTATTCCTAAACTATTCATTACCTTATATATATTCATTCACATATATCACGTATTCATACTATCAAAAATGTGACACACTGTGGGCTTTGTTATTATCTTGTAACATTGTTAATATTTGTCATTGATTGTGTAAAACCGTCCAATCCGTTGATATGATAGGATTCAGCTAACATTTGCTCATTGATTTCATTTTTAAAATTAAGTAAATTGTAATATTTTGATGAGATGTTAGAACAACTAATTTAAGTAAATTTAGCTCAAAATGGCTTAACAACAGGCTTTAAGGTTGTATTAAACTTAATTGTAACGTATATTTTTTGTACTTAAATTAATGATTATTAGTAATGTAATTGTAGAAAACATATCAATCGTAAATGATTTATTTTTGAAAAGTAATTAGAATGCGATACAATCGAATTGAAAAAGGGATAGTTAATAAGGAGAGATTTAAAATATGTCTCAGACGTACAATAATGCACAACATGTGAATCGGAAGCATCAAGAGAAAGATCAATCACATGCTTATGGTAAAGTATGGCTCTATTTTATGTATTATTGGATTATATTTGGAATTGGATGTTACTTTGGACAGTATTTACCTATGGAATGGAGACGTCCTTTATCCATAGCACTATTTGTATTAATATTAGCAACATTATTTATTCAACGGGCACGTAAATATGGATTGATCATTTCGCATATTTACGCCATACTTGTGGGTCTTTTATCATACGCCACGTTTACAACTTATATGCAAAATTTAGGGCCAGAGGTCTTTTATAAAAATGTCCTATTGGCAATTGGAGCGTTCATTGTTTTCGGTATTTTGGGCTATTTTATAATCAATGATGCCTCAAGTATTGGTAAATATTTATTTGTCGCATTAATTGCGTTAATTATTGCTGGATTAATTGGTATGTTCATCAATAATCCGATATATCATACAGTTATCACAGTGGTAGGTTTAATATTATTCTTACTGTATACCTTGTATGATTTCAATCGTATGAAACGAGGGAATTTCTCACCGAGGGAAATGGGTTTTAATCTATTTATCAATTTATTAAATATTATAAAAGATGTATTAAGACTTGCAAATCGCTTTAAAAATTAAATAAAAACACATATAATGAGAAACTATACATTTGAGATGTCTTCGTATTGTATTTAATGATTTTAATTTGTTTAGTAATTGTATGATTGGTCGCATTACTAAATACATGATTGAATTATTGAGCAATAACGAGGCATCTTTTTTATCAAATTCATAATTTAAATAAATAATAAAAAGTAATTAATTTATAAAAAAATGTATTTTTGATTTGTTTATCATGTTGTGATAAATTTACATTTAATCACTGTGATAGTGCTAAGATACCAAAAGAAGAAATAGTACAACATTTAGAAAGACGATCATGAATAAGAAAGAGGTTAATCAATGGCTAATACTTATGTTCATATATTGACTAAACATGAATACAAAATGACACGTTGCCAAGACGGTATTATTCTGTTGTTTCCAATTGAAGGTCAACTTAAACTTCAGCACTTTACTAAAACTGTTAGCGTCGAAAATGATATTTACGTCATCAATAACACAGATATCTTTTCAATTATAGAAAATAAAAAACGTTGATGCTATACATCGCTAGTGACTGGTTTAGAGATCGAGGTTTTGAATTTTTTAATTATAAATATTCGACTGATTTAGTAAAATCAACCAGCGCAATCAAACGTTTGTTACTACATATAGCACTAAACGCTTTAAATGTTGACGCCATTTCTGATGATACGACACACATCACTTCTATTGTCGATATTATTGGGAAAGAAGGGGCAATTGAAAAGATGATTGCTAATCATCAATATAACTTTTCTTATTACGGAGAGTTAAGCGATGTACTAGAATATATTAATCAAAATATTAATAAGAAAATAACATTAACTGGTATTGCATCACAATTATTTACTTCTAAATCCAATCTTTCAGCACAATTTAACCAATTGTTAAATATGGGCTTTAAAACCTATGTCGATACTTTGAAAATTGCAAATTCATTTGAATGGTTGTTAACTACGGAAAATACAATCAGTCTCATAAGTGAAAAAGTAGGTTTTAGTAATGCCTCAAGTTATTCAAAATCCTTTAAAAATCATGTCGGCATGACGCCTAATGAATACCGATACTGTGATAAATTCGACAAAACAATTTACATGGATTATGAAACATTGAATGATACTAGTTTGAAGGATATACGACATTTGATTAAAACGAAGCAACAATATTATAACCAACATGATGAACATAAAATTTATGCAGATTCAACGGTTGGTTCGGTTGTCAATCCATATTATTTAGTCATTCAAGTTAATACGATTGAAGAAATCAGGTTACTTTTTCTTCAAGATTTTGCACGACCAATGTATTTTGGCAAAACAACATTGAAGTTTTACCTTAATGTAGATATGCGTGATATTAAAGATCAAATGACTAAGAATGAGAGACAACGTTTATTTGAATATATTATTCGTAATGGGTTAAATGTGGTCTTTAGATTAGAAGATTTAGGGTTAACAGATTTTTTAGAGTCAAATTATGAGGATGTAGCAGACTACTTCAGAGCACATCAACTGCCTACGACTGGTAATCATAAATTAGAGCTTGTATTTGATTTAGAGGAGTTAAATTTAAAATCTATCTATCGCGTCATTTTAAAGATACAGCATAAGACCCAACAATTTTCATTCGGTTTAGAAATAAGTAAATTGTTAAATGACCCAGTCTTGTTTAAAGCGCTAGAATCACAAATCAAACGTATTAATTTTAAATTTTTATATATTGATAATGCGCAACTGAAAATGCCATATCTAATTGAACAAAATGAACACTTATTGGTAAAAAATATAGTACGTTATCAAAATATCCGACAAATTCTAAAGCAAATTGATTTAGAGAATCAGAAGATAATATTTTTAAATTTTGAAAATCATAAATTTTTAAATAGTAAATATAATGATTTGAATAATAGCGCACCTTTATTAATAGAAACATTTGTAAGAACAGCTTCTTACTTTAATGGCATTGGCTTCGATTTCAAGCATCATAATAGACAATTTAATGCACTGCACATATTTGACGAAAATGGATTTAAATCTATTTTAGGCACAATAGTGGATCAGTTGCTTGAAATTAGTACGAAACCTAAATTGTTTAATGAAAACTACATCTTAATTGATGATGAAGCGCACTATACGATTTTCATCTATGATTGGCGCGTGTTAGAGAATGAATCCTTGCAAGTCAATTATGACCAAACAGACGTGTTTATTGATTTTAACGATAACGCGTTAAAGGATACGTATTTAGTCAAAATTCAGCTCATTGATGACTACAACGGCAATATTAATCATCTTATTTCAAAGCATATTAGGAATAAATATAAATGGTCGAAACGTTTTTTAAGAAAAATGGATTATCACATTCATCCTACGTTAAAACTCGTAGAACACAATTTCAAAAAAGAACCACTTCAAATTAACCTCAATTACAATGCTTTATATGTCGTTAAGATTTTAAAAAGAGTCACGAAATAATAAATAATGTTTTGTACAACTATATTTAACTTTGTTAGTAAATTAGACAAAAATTTCTAAACAAAGTTATAGGACATACTTACAAATATAAAGGATAATAGTAATTAAGTTGTCTGCTTATATTTGGAGGTGCAAGAAGCATTGAATAATGACAAATTAAATAAATTGCTAGAATTCTATAAACAGTATAAAGCATTGTCAGAGTATATAGATAAACAATATAAGTTGACATTAAATGATTTAGCTTTACTAAAACTTGCTCATGAACATATTGCTAATGATCAAATGTTAATGCAAAAGTTTTTAAAAATAGCAATTAGTGAGTTGGAGTTGAGTAGAACCAAATTGTTAGTATCAATTCGACGACTTATAGAAAAGGAAAGATTAAGTAAGGTTCGATCCACTGAAGATGAAAGAAAAATTTTTATCTACATGGATGAAAAAAATATTAAAAATTTCGATGCTTTATTCAATGATGTTGAAGAATTTTTAGATATTTAATTTAATATGTTAAACAAAGAGTGCTGACAAAGTCGTTTTTGTCAGTATTTTTTCTTTTAATTTGATTCATCATAAAATGGATTCCATTTTAGACAATGCTTTGTTAATGCTATATAATAAGGATTATTGAGTATGAAAGCGAGATGACATTATGGGACGTAAATGGAACAATATTAAAGAAAAAAAGGCCCAAAAAGATAAAAATACAAGTAGAATATATGCAAAATTTGGTAAAGAAATTTATGTAGCAGCTAAATCTGGTGAGCCAGATCCTGAATCTAACCAAGCGTTGAGATTAGTACTTGAGAGAGCTAAGACTTATTCAGTACCAAATCATATTATCGATAGAGCTATAGACAAAGCTAAAGGTGCTGGGGATGAAAATTTCGACCACTTACGTTATGAAGGGTTCGGACCAAGTGGTTCAATGCTTATCGTAGACGCCTTAACAAATAATGTAAACCGTACGGCTTCAGATGTTAGAGCAGCTTTCGGCAAAAATGGCGGTAATATGGGCGTATCAGGTTCAGTCGCTTATATGTTTGATCATACTGCGACATTCGGAATTGAAGGTAAGTCAGCAGATGACGTTTTAGAGGCATTAATGGAACAAGATGTCGATGTTAGAGATGTTATTGAAGATGGAGATCTTACAATTGTCTATGCGGAACCGGACCAATTTGCTCAAGTTCAAGATGCGTTACGTGAAACAGGCGTAGAAGATTTTAAAGTTGCTGAATTTGAAATGTTACCACAAACTGATATTGAATTATCGGAAGATGACCAAGCAACATTTGAGAAATTAATTGATGCACTCGAAGATCTTGAAGATGTTCAAAATGTCTTCCACAATGTGGACTTAAAATAATGAAAAAACACGCAGATGATTGGATTAAACAACTTAATCTTACGCCTCATCCAGAAGGTGGTTATTTCAAGGAAACCATTCGAGAATCAACGGATGAAACACAACGTGCGCCTTTTAGTAGTATTTATTTCTTACTGAAGACAGGTGATATTTCTCATTTTCATCGTATCGACGCAGATGAAGTATGGTACTACCATGCAGGTGAATCATTAACGATTCATATGATTACACCTGATGGCGACTATGAAAGTGTTCAATTAGGACCTGCAATTGAAGAAGGACAAGTACTTCAGTATAAGGTGCCTAAAGATACGATTTTTGCTTCAAGTTTAATAGACAGAGAAGGATACAGTTTGGTAGGTTGTATGTGTCAACCAGCATTTGAATTTAATCACTTTGAATTGTTTACACAAGAGACGTTAATGCATTTATATCCTCAACATAAGAAGTTGATTCAACAGTATGCCTTATTAGATATAAATAAATCATAAAAAGACACAAAGTTAGGTGCCACCTAGCTTTGTGTCTTTTAAATTTAATAAGTCGTTAATTAGCGCTACCTAATAATTCATTTGCTAATTCAACAACGTAGGCTAATTTAGCCCATTGTTCTTCTTCTGTGAGTTGATTTCCCTCTTCAGTAGAGGCAAACCCGCATTGTGGACTCAAACAAATATGTTCCAAATCAACATATTGTTGTGCTTCTTCAATGCGTTGTTTAATCAAGTCTTTGTCTTCGAGTTTAGGTGTTTTCGATGTGATTAAACCAAGGACCGCATATGCATCTTTATTAAAATAACGTAAAGGCTCAAAGTCGCCAGAACGATCATCGTCATATTCTAAGAAAAAGCCATCCAAATGTTCTTTGAATAAATAAGGCGCAATGGCTTCGTAACCACCTGAAATCGCCCACGTTGATTGATAATTTCCTCGACAAATATGTGTAGTTAAAATCAAATCATCCGGAAGTCCTTGTACTGCCTGATTGATTACTTTATATGCCAATTCGCGAGCTTGTACTTTTTCTTCATCCGTGCGTTGACGTCCACGTACTTTTTGACTTCCCTCAGTTAAACCGGCCCAATATACATCATCAATTTGTATGTATCTTGCACCTAAATCGTAAAAATGTTGCAATGATTGACGATAAGCTTCAGCAATATCATGAGCAAAATCTTCAATGTTTGGATAAATGTCTTCGTTTAATATGTTAGGGTGAAATAATTGATTTGGACTTGGGATAGAAACTTTTGCAGTTGCGCGACCATCAACTTTATCATATAAGAATTTAAAATGGTCAAAGTGAGGATGGTTAGGATTATACTTCACTTTATCAACGATTCTCACATTATGTGCACGTGTCTCAATGCCTTCAAATTCTAAACCGTGGTCAGGTGTATAACCTTCCACACCGTCAATATGCTCTAAGAAATCAAAGTGCCACCAACTTCTTCGGAATTCGCCATCAGTGATGCTATGTAACCCAATTTCTAATTGTTTCTCAATAATGCGCTCGATTTCTTCATCTTCTACTTGTTTTAGGTCATTGGCTGAAATTGTATTATTTTGATATTGTGCACGTGCTTCTTTTAAACGCTTTGGACGTAATAAACTTCCTACGTGATCTGCTTTAAATGGTCTATTGGTCATTAACCATTCCCCCTTTATCGTTTTATTTAGAATTTTCAGATAATATAATTTTAAATTTATTAAATACGAGTATTTTTGTCAATTTTCCCTAAAAAATGAATAGATGTAGTAAAATAAAATTGAAAAAATTTATGGGTTTATGTGTGTAATGCAAATAAAAACGACCAAAGATGACATTAATAGGTTAGTTTAATATAATAATGACAAGGAGTTGGTGGCTTTATGAAAATAAAATATATAGATAAACGTCACTGGCGTCGCCTATTAGAACGTGATTATATAGAAGTTAAGGTAAATAATAATAGATTTAAGGGTATTATTGGCTTGGTCACGATGAAGAAGGTTCGTGAACCTTTAGAGGTGACGGTAGTAGGCCAGAATATAATTGTTGCTAATGACAATTATCAATGGTTGCAGATTTTGCCGGAGAAGAAACGTTATAGTATTACTGCAATGTTTGATGATAAAGGAAATCCATTGGAGTATTACTTCGATATTAATATTAAAAATATTACACAAAAGGGCAATGCTAGAACACTTGATTTATTCTTAGATGTGCTCGTATTGCCGTCTACTGGAGAATATGAACTCGTTGATGAGAATGACTTGGAACTAGCATTAAAAAATGAACAAATCACTAAAAAACAATATCATGAAGCCTATATGATTGCGCATCAATTGATGATTGAAATCAATGAGAATTTCGACGATTTAAATAACCGAATCATGTATTGTTATAACAAGATGGTTGGTAAATTGAAGAAACCAAATTACAATAAAACCTATAAAAAACATATTCAGCATCATAAGCCACATTTAAATAAAGGGGAACGATATTAACACAAATCCTTTTATATTAGGAGCGAAACGAAACAATAAGTCAATGCAAGGCATGTGTTTTAACATTTTTCGTTTCGGTCTTAAATTTTGTGTTGCTCATAGCCAAGTTCATGAATAAACATTAGTAGGGGGAAGCTATGAAAATAGAAGACTATCGATTATTAATTACACTCGATGAAACTAAGACGTTACGTAAAGCAGCAGAGATACTATACATTTCTCAACCAGCTGTAACACAACGTCTTAAAGCTATTGAACACTCATTTGGTGTGGATATATTTATTCGTACAAAGAAACAATTAATCACTACCACTGAAGGTGCTATGATTATTGAACACGCGCGTGATATGTTGAAACGCGAACGCTTATTTTTCGATAAAATGCAAGCGCATATTGGAGAAGTGAATGGCACAATTTCGATTGGGTGTTCATCTTTAATTGGTCAAACGTTATTACCTGAAGTGTTGAGTTTATACAATTCACAATTTCCGAACGTTGAAATTCAAGTGCAAGTTGGCTCTACAGAACAAATCAAAGCCAATCATAGAGATTATCACGTAATGATTACGAGAGGTAATAAAGTCATGAATTTGACCAATACACATCTCTTTGACGACGATCATTATTTCATCTACCCGAAAGAAAGAAGAAATGACGTTTCTAAGTTGCCTTTCATAGAATTTCAAGCGGATCCTATCTATATTAATCAAATTAAAGAATGGTATAATGAAAATCTTGGTCAAGATTATCATGCAACGATAACAGTGGATCAAGTTGCAACATGTAAAGAAATGTTAGTAAGTGGCGTAGGCGTAACGATTCTCCCAGAAATCATGATGAGAAATATCGACAAAAATATGTTCGAATTTGAAAAGGTGAATATCGATAATCAACCGCTTATTCGCTCAACATTTATGAGTTATGACAGTAGCATGTTACAGTTGCCACAAGTTGAGTCATTTGTCACTTTGATGATTAATTTTATTCGCTAATCATTAGAATGATGTGTTATATCAAAGAAGAATAGGGGTAGTAAAAATGTTTGCAGCATTGTTGCATATAAAGAACTACAAATTATTCGTTGTGAATATGATGCTATTAGGTATGGGTATCGCCATTACCGTGCCTTACTTTGTGCTATTTGCGACGAAAGAACTAGGAATGACAACCAATCAATTCGGTATTTTGCTTGCCTTAGCAGCGGTGAGTCAATTTACTGTAAATTCTATTGTCGCTCGCTTTTCTGATACACATAGTATAAATAGAAAGGTACTCATCATTAGTGCGTTAATGATGGGGGCGATTAGTTTCTCAATATATTTTTATATTCATCATATTTGGTTGTTTATTATTGTGTACGCTATTTTTCAAGGGTTATTTGCCCCAGCAATGCCGCAGTTATATGCATCTGCACGTGAATCAATTAATGTTTCTTCCTCAAGAAATAACGCTAAATTTGCAAATACAGTTTTACGTTCAATGTTTTCTTTTGGTTTCTTGTTTGGACCATTAATTGGTGCATATTTAATTCAATTTATGGGATATGCTGGCCTTTTTGGTGGCACCGTCTTTATATTATTATTCACACTTGTTTTACAAATTTTCTTTTATAAGGATTTAAATTTATCCGCTAAAGAGCAAGTTGGTGGTACAGCTAATATTGAAAAGACTGCTCCCAATATGCTTAAGGATAAAACACTTTTTGTACCATTCATTGCATTTATTTTATTACATATAGGGCAATGGATGTACACAATGAATATGCCATTATTTGTAACGGATTATCTTAAAGAGCAAGAGGGTTATGTAGGAACGTTAGCCAGTTTGTGTGCAGGTTTGGAAGTTCCTTTTATGGTGATATTAGGAATGTTATCAGCTAAACTGGCTACACGTACATTGTTAATTATTGGTGCCATTAGTGGTGGTGCCTTCTACTTTAGTATTGGTGTGTTTGAAAATATCTATGCCATGATGATGGTTGGACAAATCTTCTTAGCACTATTTCTAGCTATATTGCTTGGTTTAGGTATTAGCTATTTCCAAGATATTCTACCTGATTTCCCGGGTTATGCATCAACATTATTTGCGAATGCAATGGTCATTGGACAATTACTCGGAAATTTATTGGGTGGGGCAATGAGTCATTGGGTTGGCTTGGAGAATGTCTTCTTCGTGTCAGCATCATCTATCTTTATAGGAATGATATTAATCTTCTTTACGAAAGATCAAAAATATACGGAAGCGGATGTGACAGTTAAATAATGGAAGTTGTTTTATGGATTTTAATACTATTATCATTTGTTTTAGCTTTTGTAGGTCTAATTAAGCCAATTATTCCATCAGTACTTGTACTATGGGTAGGCTTCTTAATTTATCAATTTGGATTTCCTCAAGAAGGGCTATCATGGATATTTTATGTTGCCATGATTTTATTTACTGTATTTATCTTAGTATCAGACTTTTTAATGAATAAATACTTTGTAAATCGATTTGGTGGTTCTAAATTAGGGGAATATGCTGCGTTAATAGGTGTAATCGTAGGGTGCTTTGTTTTTCCACCATTCGGTATTATTATCATACCGTTTATTGCAGTACTTATTGTAGAGTTAATTCAAGACTTTGATTTTGGAAAAGCCCTTAAAGCAAGTGTTGGATCAGTAATCGCATTTTTAGCGAGTTCAGTTGCACAAGCATTCATTATGCTAATTATGATTATCTGGTTCTTTATAGATGTGTTTTTAGTTGGATAATGATCAATAAAAAGAGGTTAAGTCATTCATATCAAATGAGCAATTCGTTGCCAATCAGTATAATGGAAACGTAAATGCATAACTTTGATAAAAATGCTTAACCTTTTTTGATAGCTCATGCGCTACTTAGTAAATGTTAAGTAATGATGCTAAAAATTATAAACTCGTATTAGAATCTTTATTCACGAAATGATGTTGTATATAAAAAGCAATCGGTGTAATGATGGCAGAGATAATAATAAATGACCAATTACTAATCAGAACATATGGACCAAAAGCTAAAAATGATTGTGGAATAAAAAAGACATAAAATAAAGCGACTAATAATAGTGCTATAATACAGTAATTTAATAGCCATACCCAGTGCGAGTTGTTGAAACTTTGTAGTTGGACAGTCTTAAATATGACTAATATAAACATAAAAATAATAAATAACCCTGCAACAACAGTAATAGGGAATGTATATAAGTAAACTTCATTATTATCGCCACCAATAAAAAAGCCAATAAACCCTTTGAAGAAACAAAAAATACCAATTAAAAAAATAAAATTCCGAAATATATACTTAAATATATTTTGAAATGTTTCATTAGGTAAAGATTTAATTTCTTTTTTAGCGTGTGCTTTAGGATTATGCTCGAAAAACTCTAATGCGAGTGTGCCTTCATTCTCAGCTTCTAATAATCTTTTTAATATGCGACTTAGCATTACCTCGCTATCATGCGGATTGACACTCAAGTCAGCACGAACGTATGTCATATAATTCTCAAAGATTTCTCTATCTGTATTATTTAGTCGCAATGATTTTACATTATTTTCACGTGCTAATTTCGCAGTGGATTTCATTGACTAAACTCCTTAACGTTTAAAATTAATTTATTTTTCAAAATAATAGACTATTATATGTTAAATATGGATAATCATACCATAGATAAATATAGAATATAATGTTTATAACAAAGGAAGTTATTATGCGGAAACTAACTGTTGAAGATATTGACTGGATTGAAACAATAGCTAAGATACAAGAACATCATATTGAAAGGCGAGAATTACATTACAATGCAACTCAACTATCGATTGCCTTGCGTCAAGATATGATTGTTCAACGATTAAAGCATAGTGATGATATGATTCTAGTTGAATTGCGTGAAAACACAAACCACGTCATCGCATTTATTTGGGGACATTTTGAAGCGGTGCATGAAAAAGTAATAACAGAGATGCTTTATACAGATCCACATTTTCGAGGGATGGGATACGCTAAGCGTTTAAAAGCTGCACTCGAACGCTGGGCGATTGAAAAGCAAGCTAAATCTATTGAAGGCACAATCGATGCCAAGAATGTCGCAATGATTGAACTTAATAAAGCGAAAGCTTATGAGATAAGTCATGTAAAAATGCGTAAAGACCTTAGGTAAAAAATGAATAGGTTCTAAATTCATGTTAAAATAAGATTACTCATTCGTTATAAAGGAGAAAAGCATGAAGAAATGGTTAATACTCTTACTGTCAGCAACACTAATGTTGTCTGCATGTGGTAAGAGTGATGAAAGAACATCGTTAGAAAAAGATGTGAAGCAACTACAAAAAGAAAATGATGATTTGAAAAAGCAAAAGAAAGATTTAGAACAACAAAAAGAGAAACTCAATGATCAACGTGAAAAACTTCAAAAAGAAGTGGATGAATCAGTAGCGTCAGAATCTGCTAAGGACGACTCAGATAGTGATGACAAAGATAGTAGTGATCCAACGTCAACGGAATCATCAGGCAGTCATACAGATAAGCAGACTAAGAATGAAAGTACATCACAAAGTAGTGCATCAAGTAATGAATCAAGTACTTCTGAAACGCGTCATAGCAATGACGCACAATCAACTAAGAATGCCAAACACAATCAATCAAATAGCCAAGCGCATCCTTCTAGCGAGCAAAGTAACACTCAAAATACATCATCAAGTAACAGCCATTCATAATGGCCATTTTTAAATAATAGAAGCCATCTGGCTCGCGTTATGGCAAGTTTGATATGTATGTATGAAGGGTAAAATAGATTTAAATCAATTTTGAATTCACATTTTATCTTTTTAGATGTATTTAGTGGACAAAAATGGACGACATCATAAAATGATTAAATATAAACTTTATAATATTGGAGAGATGACATATGCATGAACAAGATTTTCATATTTTAGAAGGTCGCGACATAACATTACCTGAATTAGGACGTGAAATTGAAAATATTACTGGACGTACTATCGTTGATTCTACTGGAGAAATCAAACGTGTTATCGCACATTTACCTAACTTTGAATCTGATACAGATACATTTGTAGCTACATTTAAACTTAATCATCGTAATGATTTTGTCGATGCAACTTTTGTTGCGCCTAAAGATCAACGCGATCGTTTAAAAGAAATTCCAGTACACATTGAACTCGTTAGTTACATATCTCGAGGATAAAGAGTTAATCAATCAAATTTAAAGATGGATAAAGTGTGCTATGGTTAATGCGCCATATCGCACTTTTTTAATCATGTATTTCTTTAAAGTGGGGTGTTGAAAATGGCTACATATATAGAAACGGAAAGACTAAAATTACGAGATTGGAAGCAAGAAGATTTATTGCCATTTCAGAAAATGAATGCCAATCCTCAAGTGCGACGCTATTTCCCAAGTCTGTTAAGTTATCGACGTTCTGAATTAGATATGAAAAAAATGGATGATATTATTAAAGAAAATGGTATTGGCTTATTTGCCGTTGAACTTAAAGAAACTGGAGAGTGGCTTGGTTTTATTGGGGTGAATTATATCCCTCAAGACAGTTCATATCCGTTCGAGGAGTTGCCATTATATGAAATTGGATGGCGTCTGATTCCAGAAGTATGGGGGAATGGGCTTGCTACAGAAGGTGCAACAGCTGTATTAGCATTTGCTAAAGAAAAGGGGATTGAATCGATTTACAGTTTTACTGCAGAAAATAATCTACCATCTAGAAAAGTGATGGAAAAGATTGGTATGACATTATATGACCATTTTGAATTACCAGAACTAAGTAAATATCACATGTTGAAACGACAAGTACGCTATTATAAACAGTTATCAATTTAAACGTGAAAGCGACATGATATTGGAAAAGTATATTTCGTGATAAGTCATCACTAAATGAAATATAAAAGTCCAAAGCATGTCGCTTTATCATTAATCGTATGTACGTGTGCCTAACGGTTTAAAGTTAAGTAACCCGTTTATTAAATCTTCTTTAGTATTGTATAAAGGAGCTAAGTTTTTATATTTTTCATCAATAAAACCTTCTTTGATCATACTATCAATAAGTTGTTGAAGCGGTTCAAAGAATCCATTTAGATTGTAGACGCCGATTGGTTTTTCATGAATGCCAATTTGTGCCCAGCTATATGTCTCGAAAAATTCTTCGAGCGACCCAGCGCCACCTGGTGCCATCACAAATGCATCTGCAAGTTCGGCCATTTTCTGTTTGCGCTCATGCATTGAGTCGACAAGAATCAGTTCGCTAACATTTTGGCTCGTGATCTCTTTTTCATCTAACATCTTTGGCATTACACCAATAGCATGACCGCCATGATTTAAAACACCATCTTGAATCGCACCCATAATACCTATAGAACCGGCACCGAAGACTAATTCGTACCCCTGTTCAGCCATATATTTTCCAAGTTCGTATGCTTCTTTAACATAAATAGGGTCTTTCCCTTTACTAGCACCACAATATACTGCAATTCGCTTCATTATACATCCTCCTTAAGTTGCTTGATAATAGTATGAAATGCTCGCTCAAATTGTTTTCTATCTTCCTTTGAAAAGGGTGGAGGTCCTTTATGACGACCACCTTGCTTTCTTATTTGTGCATTATTATAACGTTGTTGCAATAACAAATCTATATTACTGGAATGATAAATATGACCTTTATGATGCATGACAATTTTAACTTTAGAAAGTAACAAACCGGCCAATCCATAATCTTGAGTAATTACAATGTCTTCTGACGAAGCTAATTTCACAATTTTATAATCAACAGCATCTGGACCATCATCGACATAGAGTGTTTCAACATGATTTGGAAGTACTTTATTTGAGAAGTGACTAAAGCTACGCAAAATGATAACAAAAATGCCTGTCCCAGCAGTTAATTCAATTACAGAATCAACGACTGGACAAGCATCTCCATCAATGATTACCCGTGTCATAAAACATTACGCCTTATTATTCTCTTCGTTTTTATTTTGTGAAACAATACTATCAGCTTCATGACCGTCCAATTTTTTCATTTCTTTGATGCGCGCTTTTTCTTCTTGTTTTTGTAATTTTTCTTCTTCTTTATGACGTTTATCAATGTTTTTTTGAAGTTTTTTATCTAGTTTATTAACGTCTTTTTTGTTCTCTTTTTCGAGTTTTTCGCCTTTTTTCTCAGTCTCATCATCAAGTTTACCAGGCGTTAAACCAACTTTTTCTTGATATTTTTGAGTCTTTTTCATATCTTTCACACGTTGTTTTTCATTCTTTTCACGTGCTTTTTCTTCTTCTTTATGGCGTTGCTCTATATTTTTTTGAAGCTTTTTGTTCATTTTATCAGCTTCTTTATAATTTTTCTTAGCTAATTTTTCGCCTTTTTTCTGAATGTATTCAGGATCGTTTTCTTTAGCAATTTTTTTCAATTCTCTCTTGTTGTCGAATTCTTGTTTCTTGTCTCCTAAATAGTCTTTTGCATCTGATGCTTTATTCGCAATAGCGTGACCAGCATTAGACGTTGCGTTTGTTGCTTTTTGCACCTCAGGGTGAGATTTAATACGTTTACGTTCTACAATTAGTGGCACAATAATGATTGGTAAAACATTAATTGCCGTTTTAATGAGTTTCTTTTTGTCCATACACGTTGCCTCCATTAGATTTACTATTTATCTTCATTACCCTATGATACATGATACTAAACGAAGGAACTAGCTAGAACACTCATAATATCTTGAATAAACAATAGACGTGAACATTAAATTGTCTTTCAGTGCAAAAAATGAGAGCAGGACAGAAATTAAAATAAATTCGTTGTCCCGCTCTCGTTCAATGGTATTAACCATAATTTAATTTTAAATGCCTTTGCCAATGCCAAAACCGAAGTACAGAATAGCAATAATGATTACTAATACAATACGATAAATTGCAAATGGTACTAACTTAACTTTATTAATTAAGTGTAAGAACGTTTTAATTGCAATTAAGCCGACAACAAAGGCAGCTAAGAACCCAATTAAGTAAAATGGGATATGTGAAAGTTCGATATATTGATAGTTTTTAAATAGTGATAACGCACTAGCAGCTAGCATAATAGGTACAGCCATAATGAATGTAAAGTCAGAAGCAGACTTATGATCTAACTTCATTAAGACACCTGTTGAAATAGTAGATCCAGATCTACTGAAACCAGGCCACATTGCGACTGCCTGAGAGATACCAATTACAAACGCTTGAACATAATTAATCTGGTCAACAGATTGAGGATTTGTCACTTTCTTGCTATATTTGTCTGCAATGATCATATAAATTGCACCTAGGAATAAACCAATCATTACAGTAGGAACGCTAAACAAATGTTCTTCAATAAAATCATCAAATAAGACGCCTAAAATACCAGCCGGAATCATACCTACTAAGACGTGTAGTAAGTTTAAGCGACGTGGCTTAGAACGAAATTCTTCATTAATTGACGTTTTTCTGTATTTGCCAATATGTAACATTTCGAAATAACGCTCACGGAAGACCCATGCTGCAGCAAAAACAGAACCTAATTGAATTACAACCTTGAAGGTGAAAGCTGATTCAGAACCTAAAAATTCAGTCGATTTTAGCCACATGTCGTCTACTAAAATCATGTGACCCGTAGATGAAACTGGCGCAAATTCAGTTAATCCTTCGACGATACCTAGGATAAGGCCCTTGATAAACTCGATAATAATCATAAGTAACCTCTTTCTTTTATTAGAAATTTAAAATATTGTTGTCTTTAAATATATTGTTGTCAAAATTCACTTTACTATAATATCATAATGCATTAAATCTATGCTAATAATATTAAGGCAACTACTTAAGCCTTATGTATAAATGTTAGTGATGCTTTGAGCAGACTTTTATTTAAAAAGTGGAAAAGTGTTTAACGACCTACAATATATTTTTATACCTTTTCCAATGTACTAGTATAACAGCGCATTTCACAACAGTCTTAAGTATGAAATGGTTACTTTAAGAGGCGCATATATCTTAAATAATTCGAATATAAAGCAAAAATACATAATCTAATAACATGTTCATTATATTGTCACTGTTTTTCAAAAGGTATTAAATGCTAAACCAATAAGAACCTTTTATAATAGGAAATTAGGTGAAGATAAAGTGAAAAAATTAATGAATTTAGTCTTTAAATATAAAATATTTCCATTGTTAATGGGAATTGTAAGCACATGCCTAGCAATAACTGTCGTTATTCAAAATATAAGTATTGCGACTTTTTTAGATCAAGTCTTATATAATCATACATCGTCTATTTTTTCATTGTTAATTATCATTTTAATCGTCTTAATTCTAAGAGCAACATTGAATATGATTAACTTGCGATTAGGTGATACGTTAGCTAGTAAGGTGAAACATCAATTACGCAAAGAAGTTGTTTTAAAAGACACCGTCGTTGCCACGGGAACGCAAATTAATATTTTAACCGAGACTATAGACGGCCTGTCTCCATTTTTTAAAAACTATTTACCACAAGTCTTTAAGTCAATGATGATTCCTTTAATAATTATCATAGCAATGTGTTTCATCCATTTAAATACCGCATTAATTATGATTGTTACAGCACCATTCATTCCACTTTTTTACATTATTTTTGGTCTTAAAACGCGTGATGAATCTAAAAATCAAATGACGTATTTAAATCAGTTTAGTCAGCGTTTTCTCAATGTGTCTAAGGGGCTTATTACACTTAAGCTTTTTAGACAGACCGAACACACGAAAGCACATGTATATGAAGATAGTACGCGATTTCGTGATTTAACGATGCGCATATTAAAAAGCGCGTTTTTATCGAGTTTAATGCTCGAGTTCATTAGTATGTTAGGTATTGGATTGGTTGCTTTGGAAGCTGCGCTAAGTCTTGTGGTTTTTCATAGCATTGATTTTAAGACGGCGGCAATTGCCATCATATTAGCACCTGAGTTTTATAATGCGATTAAAGATTTAGGACAAGCCTTCCATACAGGTAAGCAAAGTGAGGGGGCGAGTGATGTCGTTTTTGACTTTTTAGATTCTGATAGTGCAACGCTTGTAAATCAAGAGAAGGTCAAAGTACAGCAGAAACCTCAAATTTGTATGACTCATGTAACGTATCACTATCCGAATCAATCATCTTATGCGATTCAAGATATGTCTTTAACAATCAATAGTGGGGAGACTATCGCTATTGTAGGACCAAGTGGTGCAGGTAAATCAACTTTGGCAAAGCTACTTACTCAAACGATTCGACCAACATCTGGCCAAGTAACGTTTAACTACAATGTTCATCAAATTGGAATGTTGAGTCAAACGCCATATATTTTTTCGGCATCTATTAAAGATAATATCGCCATGTTTAAAGAAGTTGATGATGATCAAATCCTTCATGTATTAGAAATGGTTGGCTTAAAAGAGAAAGTATTGTCACTAAAAAAGGGGATTTATAGTCAAATTGGTGAAGGTGGCGAAATGTTATCAGGTGGTCAAATGCGTCGTATCGAGTTATCTAGAGTGTTACTAATGCATCCTGATGTAGTTGTGTTTGACGAACCGACGACTGGCTTAGATTTAGAAACGGAGACGATCATTCAACGTGTCATCGCTCAACATTTTAATGGTGTAACGATGATTATGATTGCACATCGTGATTCAACGATTCGCCAAGCAACACGACGATTATTTATTGAAGCGGGTCACTTAGTTGAAGATGACCAGACGATTTCTGTAAGACTAGATAAAGGTGGTGACCTCATATGAAACCACATATTCGATTTCGGCCGGATAAGGATTTAATATTAGTCATCTTGACGGGGGTTATAGGGAGCATCGTTGCCTTAGCAATGTTCTTCTTAAGCGGCTATATGGTAACCCAAAGTGCATTAGGAGCACCTTTATACGCATTAATGGTGTTGGTTGTATCAGTTAAGATGTTTGGGTTTATACGTGCTATTGCCCGATATGGAGAACGTTTGCTCTCGCATAGAACAACATTTACAATGTTGCGAGATGTTCGAGTTCAATTTTTAGAGCAATTAATTCCAAGAGTACCTAATTTGTATCGTAAGTATTCATCTGCTGATTTACTAACAAAAATGATAAGCAAAGTAGAAGCTTTGCAAAACATTTACTTACGAGTCTACTATCCACCGGTTGTCATTGGTTTCACAGCAATTATTGCAGCTGTCACATTAATTTATTTTAGTGCGGTTCATGCGATTGTTATCGTAATAAGTATGTTATGTTCACTATGGTTGGTACCGTGGTTAAGTGCTAAGCGGGTAGGCCATTTAAAGGAACAAGTTGCACAGCAACAACAAACTACGATTACGCAATTTTATGATTACAAGGAAGGGTATGCTGAGTTAGCTCGTTTTAACAACGTAGAAGACTATCGTAATCATTTGATGCACGCATTAGAAACATATGACAACATGCAATCGAAAGAATCACGATTTTTAACATTATATGATTATATGCTCAATTTAATCGCTATGCTCGCTATATTTGCGACTTTAGCCTTGGGCATTTTACAAGTTAAAGAAGGACAATTAAATGTGGTGTACTTAACGAGTATTGTATTGATGATGTTAACTTTATTTGAACAAACAGTGCCGATGAGCAACTTTGCATATTATAAAGCGGATACAGATGAAGCATTACATAGTTTGAATGATGTGTTGTCGTATCCAGTGGACGAATCGAAGCAAACATTAGAAGTGATGCAGCACCGTGTTTATGATATTAGAGAAATGTCATTTAGTTACGAACATCAAGAAATGCCTACATTATCCAATATAAACTTAACTGTAGATAACGGCGAGAAAATAGCAATTGTTGGACCATCAGGTTCTGGGAAAAGCACGTTACTACAAATCATGAGTGGCTTGTATGATATTGATAGTGGACAAGTAGCTCTTTATGGACAAAACGTTTCACATCTAAATGAAGACAGTCGCTTTGAACAACTTAATGTACTACTACAATCTCAACAATTATTTGATGGTACACTGCGTTCTAACATGTTCACGAATCATAATGATAGTGTTATTCAAAATGTTTTAACAAGATTGAATTTAGGCCATCTTAATTTGGAAAGACCCATTACTTTAGATGGAAATACATTATCGGGTGGAGAGATGCAACGTATTGCGCTAGCACGTCTATTTCTAAAAGATGCCAATGTATGGTTGTTAGATGAACCAACGACGGCATTGGATGAAGTTAACACTAAGCAAGTGATGCAAATGGTTGAGGAACAAGCTGAAACAGTGATTGTTGCAACACACGATTTGAAATTATTGCCACACTTTGACAAGATTGTCGTTCTCATTGATGGTCAAGTGAAAGAACAAGGACGTTATGATGAATTAAGTCAAGGTGATCACTATTTGAGTCGTTTATTAAAAATGAACTAGCGCACATATGCTATAAACGAAAAACCTGAGATATCTACGATAGATAACTCAGGCTTTTCGTTATTGATAAATATATTATAATTTGATTCGAAACGAATAACTTTAATTGGCTTAGTATTAGCATGTCATTTTATTTTGACTCGGTAAAAGCGTCGATGACTTTACCTAATAGACGATTAAGTTCGTGTACTTCATCTTTACTTAAAGAAGAAGCAGTTGCAACTTTCTTAGATGCATCGCTTAATTCAGGTTTGATTTTTTCACTCTTCTCAGTAAGATGAATGAATACTTCACGTTGATCAACTTCAGAACGTTCACGTTTGATGAGATCAACATGTTCCATTCTTTTTAATAAAGGTGATACGGTACCAGTATCTAAAGCTAGTTCTGTAACTACCTTTTTAACATTTACAGGAGATTCATCCCATAAAATACTTAGCACTAAAAATTGTGGGTAAGTAAGATTGTACTTTTTAAAGACTTTATTTGAATAGTAGCGATTAACTTGTCTTTGAGCATTGTACAAACTAAAGCAGAGTTGCTCTTTCAAATTATGTTGTTCAGACATTAAAGTTCTCCTCCAGACATTCTATCCGTCTCTCTATGTTTCGGATTAAATTTCGTCTATGTTGTATAAAATATAACTTGCAACACACTTCGTCTCAATGCCATGCTAAAATTAAAGTATGTTTAAATTCTAGAAGATATTTCTATTTTAATCAAGTGTAATCTAAAATAAATACATATATTATCATATTCGAATTAATTTTAAAAAGAAAAGAGATTTTAAAATGATAAATAATAAAAATGAAAAAATATCAATTACAATTGTAAATGGCTTTTTAGGAAGTGGTAAAACTACATTTCTAAAACATTATATAGAGCAATTATTAAAAAAAGATGAGAAAATAACAATTATTATGAATGAATTTGGCAGTTTCGACGTTGATAGTTTATTACTTGGAGATGACGTATCCATTCGTTCATTAATTAATGGCTGTGTGTGTTGTGATTTAAATAGTGACTTAGTAAATCAGATGAAGCAGTTAATTGAACTTCAAGAAACCAGTCATATCATAATCGAAGCCACAGGTTTAGCATATCCGCTTGAGATTTATACGGCTTGCCAAGATCCGATGCTTGTAAATAACGTTCATAAACCTACAATCATTGGTATTGTAGATGCACAAAGATTTATAAAGAAAGATGTATATAGTCCGTCAACTGCTCAATTATTAGAAGAACAATTAAGTTATAGTGACACAATAATATTGAATAAAGTTGATTTAGTAGATGAAGAAGCCATCCATAACATTAAAGAAAATCTAAAACAAATCAATCCGAATGCGCCTGTTATTGTTACCACTTACAGTCAATTTCAATATGATCAAATTCATGTTAATGCGATTCAGCACCATGAAAAACAACATAAGCATGCCCATCATCATGGTATACAATCAATGCAATATACATTTACAACTGCTATAGATCGCCAATTGTTTTATCAATTTATTATGCGTCTACCAGATAGTGTGCTTCGACTAAAAGGCTTTGTGACGTTTAGAGATTTGCCAGAGGTCACTTATGAATTTCAATATGCTATGGGATTACCTGATTATGGCATTATCGACAAAGAGGTGCCGTTGACAATTGTCATCATCGGGGAGGCATTAGATACGAATCGATTACGTAATCAACTTGATATGATTCAATTTACTTAAATAGGTTATTGTCACAGTTATGACATAGGCGTTTGCTTTTTAATCATTTATAATTGAAAATAGGGGGGTTTGACCATGAATAACGAAGATAAACGTGCGAAGCAAATTCGCTTTGAATTTAGATGGATTACGATTCCATATACAATTTTTGCTATTATCGTACTGCTGTTTAATATATTTTATACCAATATTAAAGTGACAATGGTTTTATTTGGACTCTTTTTCGCTTATAATTTAGGGATTTTATTTATCGCATTCATTAATCGTTTTAAACGAACGCTGATTTTATCCTTAATCTTAACCATTCTAAGCGCAGCTACATTCTTTACATTATTATATGTTTTTGGACTAAATCGTGAAATTTTTGGTTAGATAAATACATGTTAAATGATATGAACTTTGTGATAAGCAATTAAATGTTTATCGCAAAGTTTTTTTGTTTCTAATTGTCTGAAAAGTGACTATTTTGTGTATTTTATCACATAATCGTCTTTGATAAAGCGCTTTCTTGATATACTGACATTGACGAATTGAGGGAGGGGTAATGATGAAGAAAGCACAATCAATACAGGACAATGATAATCTTTTAAAGCATGACAAAGAAAAGAAACGTAAAAGTGGTTGTAAGCCAATTTGGATTATAATCAGTTTTGCTGTTTTATTCAGCATCTTAGTATTACCAACACCAGAAGGTTTACCGATTATGGCTAAAGGCGCACTAGCAATCTTAGCGTTTGCGGTCATTATGTGGGTGACAGAAGCTGTAACATATCCAGTATCAGCAACGATGATTCTAGGTTTAATTATTTTAATTTGTGGATTTAGTCCAGTTCAACAGTTGTCAGAGAAGTTAGGCAATCCAAAAGAAGGAGATAAAATCTTGTCTGGCGCAGATTGGCTAGGTACTGGGAATGCATTGACGCATGCCTTTAGTGGCTTCTCAACATCTGCGGTTGCATTAGTTGCGGCAGCATTATTTTTAGCTGCGGCTATGCAAGAAACACAATTACACAAACGTTTAGCTTTACTCGTGTTATCTATTGTTGGCAATAAAACAAGAAACATTGTGATTGGTGCTATTTTGGTTTCAATATTACTCGCTTTCTTTGTTCCTTCAGCTACTGCTAGAGCAGGTGCCGTTGTACCAATCTTATTAGGGATGATTGCTGCATTCAAAGTTTCAAAAGAAAGTAAACTGGCCTCCCTTTTAATTATTACTGCAGTTCAAGCTGTTTCCATTTGGAATATAGGCATAAAAACTGCAGCTGCACAAAATATCGTAGCGACAAATTTTATTAACCAGAACTTAGGACATGACGTATCATGGGGCGAATGGTTCTTATATGCGGCGCCATGGTCTATACTTATGTCCATTGCATTATTCTTTGTCATGATGAAAGTAATGCCACCTGAACATAAAGAAATCGAAGGGGGTAAAGCATTAATAAAAGCAGAATTAGATCAATTAGGACCTGTTTCTAATAGAGAGTGGCGACTTATTATTATTTCTGTATTGTTACTCTTTTTCTGGTCTACTGAGAAGGTCTTACATCCCATAGACTCTGCGTCCATTACTTTAATTGCTTTAGGTATTATGTTGACGCCTAAGATTGGTGTGATTACATGGAAAGGTGTAGAGAAAACAATACCTTGGGGAACCATTATTGTCTTCGGTGTAGGAATTTCATTAGGTAATGTTTTATTAAAAACAGGTGCTGCACAATGGCTGAGTGATAAAACATTTGGGCTTATGGGATTACAACATATGCCATTAATCGCTACGATTGCACTAATAACGTTATTCAATATCTTAATTCATCTTGGGTTTGCGAGTGCAACCAGTCTATCATCTGCACTTATTCCGGTCTTTATATCACTAACAGCAACATTACATTTAGGTGATCAATCGATTGGGTTTGTGTTAATTCAACAATTTGTAATTAGCTTTGGGTTCTTATTACCTGTGAGTGCACCACAAAATATGCTTGCCTATGGAACAGGGACATTTACAGTCAAAGACTTCTTGAAGACTGGGGTACCGCTAACGATTATTGCGTATATCTTGGTACTAATTTTTAGTTTGACTTATTGGAAATGGTTAGGACTTGTTTAAGTGTGACACGCTCTTTGAAATTATCATTCTATGAAGCGGATTTTAAATTGTTAGAAAAAGGGTAAAGTTAATGAACCTTTAATAACAGGAGTGAAATAATGACTATTGGTGTAATACTTAATCGCGTTTTTAGAATTCATAATAATCCATTATTTGAATATATAAATCAAAATAAAGAAGATATTGAGAAATGTTATCTTATTATTCCACAGGAAATATTTGATGAAGATGGTACAGAAATGAAAGCAAATTACTATTATGGTGTCTTGCAATCATTTCTTGAAGCACTTCATCAGTATGATATCGAACCGTTTTTATTAGACTATCGTGAATTAGGAGATTTTTGTTCTGATAAGGGCATCGACGAAGTTGTCATTGCTGGAGATATTATGAGCTATCATCATGAAAGTTATGACATTCGTCATTTGAAAAAGGCTTTCAACAAATACAATATTACGGTTACTACCGTTCGTGCAAATCACTATTTCAAACCAAGCACAACGATGAATAAACAAGGTGAACCTTACAAAGTCTTTACGAGTTTTTACAAGGCACATCGCTCTAAACTAAGACAACATGAATCATATCATTACGAATTAGGTGATTTGTCACACTTATGTGTCAAATCGCAGCAAACACTAAAACAAGATTATTCAAATAAGGGTCTTTCAGAATCACAGGCTATAAAAAATTGGAATAACTACATTGAGCAAGACATACAAAATTATGAAACCAATCGTGAATATTTACCTGAAGTCTTAACAAGCCAACTCAGCATTGTGTTAGCTTATGGCTTAATAGATATTAAGCAAATTGTTACACAATTGTTAGAGGCTTATGAAGAGGATGAACATAATATTGAACAATTTATCAGAGAGCTTATGTTTAGAGAATTTTATTATGTATTAATGACACTTTATCCACATACTGCGCATGAGGCGTTCAATGAGAAGTATCGTGATATTCAATGGTCATATAATAAAAATAATTTTAAACGCTGGTGTGAAGGACAAACAGGGTTTCCAATTGTTGATGCAGCTATGTCTGAGTTAAATCAAACTGGATTTATGCATAATAGAATGAGAATGGTCGTTTCTCAGTTCCTAACGAAAGATTTATTTATAGATTGGACGTGGGGTGAAGATTATTTCAGAAGACGATTAATTGATTTCGACTCTGCGTCCAATGTACATGGATGGCAGTGGTCTGCATCAACTGGAACAGATGCTGCGCCATATTTCAGAATGTTTAATCCAAGTCGCCAAAGTGAACGATTTGATAAGGACGCATTATATATTAAGACATATATACCACAGTTAAATGATGTTACTGCTAAATATTTACACGAACCTTTCAAACATGAAGAAGCATTGGAACAAGAAGAAATTAAATTGGGACAAGACTATCCCAAGCCTTTAGTGGATCATAAAGAAGCGAGAGCACATGTGATGTCAGTATTTAAGCAATTTTAAAATAATTGAAGTGGGCCTGGGATAAAACAAATTATTTCAGCCTACTTTATTATTTTGGCAGTGGCTGACTAATTTGAAATGATGCTTAAATCAAGCTACTTTCAAATCTAGTCATCTTTGCCGAAGGGCCCCTAATATAGAATTTTCCTTCGAAATATTCTATATTAGGGGCCCTTTACAACATGATTTATATTTCATTTCTAGATTGTCGTAGCATTTGAAAAATAGGCCTATTTTCATATTTCCTTAGTCTTAATGTTCTAGGATTTGAGTTTATTTTAAAGCGAATAAGCAAATATAAACCGCCACATATTCTAAGAAAGTGATGATATACATGTATTTTAATCTTAATTTGATATCAAGTGGCACTTCCCAATTAGGATAGTGACGTTCATAATAAAAGATTTGAATAAGATACAAACCAATCCCTAATGGTAATAGCATGAGAAGAATGCTATGTGTCATGCTGAAACCATTTTTATGAAAGAAATGACCAATAATGAGTTGTAACAATATAATAATGAGAAAAAGAATAAACATATGTCCAATCATTTAGCAACCCTCACTCCTTTCACAAAGATAATGATAACGGTTTGTAATAGAACCATTAGTAAAATAAAGGTAATGGTCTGTGTATTTAAAGACGTGATCACTTGATGAATGATTGTGAATGGTTCAGTAATTAAATGAACAGTATGGAATCGTAAAAAGCGTCCCATATAGATTCCTAAACCATTTAAAAACATAAGAACAATAATTAAAGTCCGATTAAGCCATACTTTTGTAGTAAAATGCATAATATTTATAAAAATAAGAATCATACAATACATTGCTAAGAAAACACCTAGTAATATGTAGGTGAAATATAGCCATTCCATAATATTTAATCGAACATAAAAATCAAATGTGAATTGATTTAAATGAATTAAATCTGTCAGCATATAAAATGTATTAGGTACTAGTAATATAAAAATCAAACCAAATACGATAAAGAGTGGCCACTCATAATTTTTTCTTGGTTTGAATAAGCGTAATAGTAAGCATAATTCAAATGGAATATATGCTAAAAATAGATTTAAGCTCATAAAGTTAAAAACACGTGTTTCAAATAATGAGAATGTGAAAAGGATTATAAAATAGAGTCTGGCAATATAACGCGAAGTCATGTTATACACTACTTTCTTTAAAACTAAATGTTCATTTTTGTTAGTCAATGATTAATAATAAAGGTTACTTAAATGGTAATCAAATAATAAAGCATTTATCTTATCTAAATAGGTAGCATGAATCATTGTAAAAAATGAAGGAAGATATAAATAACCCATAGATGCGTAACTAAATAGGCTATCTATGGGTTATTATCGTTGTATTAAGGTCTTAATAAGTTTAATCCGGTTTCTTCATCATGTGTGCGATTAATATCTAAGTTTGTCATCTGGATTACGATTTCTGCAGTAGCTGACACCACAGCTTGAGTTAGATGACCACTTAACGTTTGGAAATCACGTGTGCCAAAGGTACCGTGTAAATGGGCAAATGGTTTATCATCTATGTGAGAAATATTGCCAAGTAAACTTGTTAATTCTAAAGATTCTTTAATTTCACGTGCTTCGTATTTTTGACTATCTAAATTATAAAAATTGAGTGTTACATTATCACAGGCACCGATACCACTGACTGATCCAAATTTCATTTCTTGTTCCACAGCAAATTGTGTAACAGCTTCTACAATATCTTCGCCTTTATCTAGTACTAAAAGAAACGTTTGATCATCTTTTTTATATTTCATCATTGTCACCTCAATTTGATTAGTTACATCTATTATACTAGCCAGTAAGTTTAATTGCTTAGAATTTAAATTTTACTATTGTAATATAGAAGTTAAATAGTATACAATGTCCTAATATTATGTAATTTTCAACTATGTCATTGTACATTGCTCGTTTAGATTGAATCAAAAGCAAGATTAAATTTAAATGAGACGATTGAATTTACCAATTATTTATGAAATGAGGTGTCATCATGAAAAAACAATTATTTACATTGTACTTCAATATTTTCTTAATCTTTGTAGGTATCGGGCTGGTTATACCTGTACTTCCTGTATACTTAAAGGATTTAGGCCTAAAAGGTAGTGACTTAGGTATATTGGTAGCAGTGTTTGCCTTGTCTCAAATGATTATTTCACCATTTGGCGGTACGATGGCCGACAAACTTGGTAAAAAATTAATTATCTGCATTGGTTTAGTTTTATTTGCTATATCTGAATTTCTATTTGCGATTGGTCATCATTTTCCTGTGCTCATTGCTTCTCGTATATTAGGTGGTTTTAGTGCTGGAATGGTTATGCCTGGTGTAACAGGTATGATTGCAGATATCTCACCAGCAAAAGACAAAGCAAAGAATTTCGGTTATATGTCAGCCATTATTAATTCAGGCTTTATTTTAGGTCCAGGAATTGGAGGATTTTTAGCAGAATTCTCACATCGTGCGCCATTTTACTTTGCGGGTGCATTGGGTGTAGTAGCCTTTATCATGTCTTTATTATTAATTCATAATCCGCGCAAAGAAACAACAGATGGTTTCACAACAATTGAGCCGGAAGTATTTACTAAAATTAACTGGAAAGTATTTATTACACCAATTATTTTGACGCTGGTATTAGCTTTTGGACTATCAGCATTTGAAACTTTATTCTCTTTATATACAGCTGAAAAAGCTAACTATACGCCAAGAGATATATCCATCGCAATTGTTGGAGGCGGTGTGGCCGGAGCACTATTCCAAGTCTTCTTCTTTGATAAATTTATGAAATATATGACTGAATTAACCTTTATTATTTGGTCATTACTATATTCAGCGATTGTGCTTGGCTTGTTGATAGTGTCACATAGCTACTGGACAATCATGTTTATTAGTTTCATTGTTTTCATTGGTTTCGATCTAATCCGTCCTGCACTTACCAATTATTACTCAAATATTGCAGGCAATCGTCAAGGTTTTGCTGGTGGTTTAAACTCCACATTTACAAGTATGGGGAACTTTGTTGGTCCGTTAGTGGCAGGTGCCCTGTTTGATGTTAACGTAGAGTTCCCATTGTATATGGCTATTGTAGTCATGTTGTTTGGTATAGTGATTATTTTTGTTGAAAAAGCACTGCAAGCAACAAGACGTCGAAAACGTGCTGCGAAATAATTAATAGTCGTAAAAAATGATAATATGAATATTAAATCTAATAAGCAATGACATTATTCGTTTTTAAATGATTAAATGATGATGTCATTGCTTATTTTTACATTTAGGTTGTTAAATTGTAACAATATAGCGTCGTTTATTAATAGAAGTATTACAAAGATTACAGTTATTTTAAATTGCAGTCTACATAATTATTTTTACTCAATTTATATGTTAAGATAAATAAAAATTTAGAGAGAAATGTGGGTAAGGAGATGAATTTAAAAAACATACTTTTAGGTATGGTAGCTGTTATTCTATCAATTTGTTTAGCGTTTTTATTATTCATAGCTACGAATCAAAATGCCTTAGCAAAAGTACATCAAACGATTTCTACATTTTCAAAGATGAATAATGTTTCTGCAGCAGAGAAAATGTTAAATATAACGACAAGCCACACTGCTAAAGCATCAGAAAAAGACGTCAATGAACGTAAAATAGAAGCGCATTATAATAAATTAGATTCAACTACGCGAGATAACGACAAGCGCAACAAACATGAATATTCTTCAGAAGAATGTAGAATCATTGCTCAAAATTATACAAATCACCAATACGGCAAAGTTGTTAATTTAGAGCGTAGCGGTGAAACCAACCAAGATATTACGTATCAATTGAATACACATCATTCATCGCCAAATAGTAATATTGCAGTAAATAAAACGGGTAAAATAGAAACATCATCAAATAACGCACAATGATAGCGCCTTTTCTAATAGTAGAGAAGAGCGCTATTTTTATTTTTTATAGCAAGGTAGTAATATAATAGGTAAAGACGAATAGAGGTGAATGTGAATGAAACACAAGAAAACAAATGCAATGCGTATGTTAGACAGAGCCAAAATAGATTATGAAGTTAAAACATTTGAAGTTGAAGAAGGTCATATGGATGGTGAACGCGTTGCAGAACTCGTCGGTGAAAATGTCCAAGATGTTTTTAAAACGCTTGTATTAGAAAACGCTGCGCACGAGCATTTTGTGTTTGTAGTTCCAGTAAGTGGTTCATTAGATATGAAAGTAGCGGCACATGTTGTTAATGAAAAGAAATTACAACTTATGCCATTAGATCATTTAAAACAAGTGACTGGTTATATACGTGGTGGGTGTTCTCCGATAGGTATGAAACATTTATTCCCAACGACGATTGATCAATCTGCATCGTTACGAGACAAAATTATAGTGAGTGGTGGACAACGAGGTGTTCAAATTGTATTGCAACTAGAAGATTTAGTGTCAATGACAAATGCTCAATTAGAAGACATCGTTCAAAAATAGCAATATAGTGACAGATATTACCAATGGGATGACAAATTGTGTAATATCTGTTAATTTTTAAATTGAAATGAATGTTTTTGATTGTTTTTGACGATTTTTGATTGAAAATTGTAAGCGTACACATTATAATGTGAGGTGAAGCGGGGTGGTTATATGATTTCTGAAAAAAGACATGACTTAATACTTCAGGAATTAAGAAAAAAAGATTTTCTTACACTCCAAGAATTAATAGAGCGAACAGGTTGCAGCGCTTCAACTGTTAGAAGAGATTTATCGAAATTGCAACAACAAGGTCGACTTCAAAGAGTTCATGGAGGAGCAACATTAAATAGTAATAGAAACAATGAGCCGATTCTATCGGATAAAATGTCTCGAAATCTAAAAGAAAAAAGAGTCATTGGTCAAATTGCAGCCAAACACATTCAAGACAATGACTGCATTTTTATGGATGCTGGTTCATCAACAATTGAAATGATTCCATTTATAAAAGCGCGAAATATCGTAGTGGTTACAAATGGATTAACCCATGTTGAAAAGTTGCTTAAACAAGGCATTAAAACATTAATGATAGGTGGACAAGTTAAAGAAACAACACTTGCAACTGTAGGTGCCAGTGCACTTGATACATTAAGTCGTTATTGCTTTGATAAAGCATTTCTTGGAATGAATGGTTTAGATTTAAAACACGGTCTAACAACCCCAGATGAAAAAGAGGCATTAATTAAAGAAAAGGCTATGAAACAAGCAAATCAATCATATGTTTTACTTGATCATTCAAAAATAGGTGCTGTTTATTTTGCGCACGTTCCAATTAGTGATAACCATGTTGAAATGATCATAGCTAAACAAACAGTAGCACATTTAAATTTTAGTAAATATAAAGAGAAATATGCATTCATTGGAGGTTAATCATGATTTATACAGTTACGTTCAATCCATCGATAGATTACATTATGTTTACTGATGGCTTTGAATTAAAAGGATTAAACAGAGCGACATCTACTTATAAATTTGCAGGTGGGAAAGGCATTAATGTTTCACGTGTATTAAAAACTTTAGGTGTTTCATCTACTGCATTAGGATTTGCTGGTGGTTTTCCTGGAGCATTTATTGCACAAACACTCGAAAAAAGCCATATTAAAACGGACTTTATTAAAGTAGATGAAGATACGCGTATTAATGTCAAATTGAAGTCTGGAGATGAAACAGAAATTAATGCACCTGGGCCATCAATCACAGATGATCAATTTCAAGCATTATTAAATCAAATTAAACAGACAACGAACGAAGATACCGTGATTGTTGCTGGCAGTGTGCCAAAGAGTATTCCGAGTGATGCTTATGCGCAGATTGCTGAAATCACGCAGCAAACGGGAGCAAAATTAGTGGTCGATGCTGAAAAAGATTTAGTGAATACAGTATTAAAATATAAGCCATTATTTATTAAACCTAATAAAGATGAATTAGAAGAAATGTTTGATATGACTGTAGAAAGTGACCAAGATGTTGTTAAATATGGTCGTGAAATCTTAAAAGAAGGCGCACAATCAGTCATTATATCTTTAGGTGGAGATGGTGCGATTTATATTGATAACGAACGTAGTATTAAAGCTCAGAACCCTAAAGGTACGGTGATCAATACAGTGGGTTCAGGCGATAGTACTGTTGCAGGAATGGTCGCTGGTCTTGAATCAGGATTGACACTTGAGGAATCATTTAGACAAGCAGTCGCTTCAGGAACAGCTACAGCATTTACAGAGGACTTGGCAACAAAAGAAGGTATTGAAAAAATAAAATCACAAGTTACAGTGACGTTACTTGATGGGGAGTGAAATAAATGAGAATAACAGAATTACTAACTAAAGAAACCATAGCAATGGACTTGGCAGCAAATGATAAAAATGGCGTTATCGAAGAATTAGTAAATCAATTAGATAAAGCTGGGAAATTAAGTGATATTGCACAATTTAAGGAGGCCATTCACAATCGTGAATCTCAAAGTACTACTGGTATAGGTGAAGGTATCGCCATTCCACATGCTAAAGTGGCAGCGGTTAAATCTCCAGCTATTGCGTTTGGTAAATCTAAAGCGGGCGTTGATTATCAAAGTTTAGATGGTCAACCAGCACATTTATTCTTTATGATTGCTGCACCAGAAGGTGGTGCGCAAACACATTTAGATGCCCTTGCAAAATTATCAGGCATTTTAATGGATGATAAAGTGAGAGAAAGTTTATTGCACGCTAATTCGCACGAAGAAGTCTTACAAATTATCGATAATGCGGATGACGAGGCTACAAAAGAAGAAGAACAAGAAGCGCAAGAACAAGCGGCTTCATCAGGAACTGTAGCAGGTAGCGGTAATGAGGCAGATTCAAATGAACCATACGTATTAGCAGTAACGGCATGTCCTACAGGTATTGCGCATACGTACATGGCTCGTGATGCATTGAAAAAGCAAGCCGATAAAATGGGCATTAAAATGAAAGTTGAAACAAATGGCTCAGGCGGTATTAAAAACCATATCACACAACAAGATATAGACCGCGCAACAGGTATTATTGTTGCAGCAGACGTGCATGTTGAAACAGATCGTTTCGATGGTAAAAACGTTGTAGAAGTACCCGTAGCTGATGGTATTAAACGACCAGAGGAACTCATTAATACAGCGTTAGATACAAGCCGTAAACCATTTGTTGCACGCGGTGGAAGTTCAAAATCAAAAGATAGTGAAAGTAATGAAAAACAAAGCTTTGGTAAAGCATTCTACAAACACTTAATGAATGGTGTATCTAATATGTTACCGCTTGTTATTGCTGGTGGTATCTTAATGGCAATCGTATTCTTATTCGGTGCGAACTCATTTGATCCAAAAAGTGCTGAACATAACGCCTTTGCTGAACAATTATGGAATATTGGTAATAAAAGTGCCTTTGCTTTAATTATTCCAATTTTATCTGGTTTCATTGCACGTAGTATTGCTGATAAACCAGGATTTGCAGCCGGTTTAGTAGGTGGTATGTTAGCTATTTCTGGTGGTTCTGGGTTCATTGGCGGTATCATTGCAGGTTTCTTAGCAGGTTACTTAACTCAAGGTATTAAATATATTACGCGTGGTTTACCACAAGCAGTTGAAGGTTTAAAACCAACGTTAATTTATCCATTATTAAGTGTAACAATCACAGGATTATTAATGATATATGCATTCAACCCGCCAGCAGCGTGGTTAAATAACTTATTGCTTAACGGTTTAAATAACTTATCAGGTTCTAACATTGTATTACTTGGATTAGTTATTGGTGCTATGATGGCCATCGATATGGGTGGACCATTTAACAAAGCAGCCTATGTATTCGCGACAGCCGCATTAACAGAAGGTAATGCAGCACCAATTACAGCAGCAATGGTTGGTGGTATGATTCCACCATTAGCAATTGCTACAGCGATGGTATTCTTTAAACGTAAATTCACTAAAGAACAACGCGGTTCTATCGTGCCAAACTATGTAATGGGCTTATCATTTATCACTGAAGGTGCCATTCCATTTGCAGCAGCTGACCCATTACGTGTGATTCCATCAATGATGGTTGGTTCAGGTGTAGGTGGTGCAATTGCATTAGCACTTGGTTCAAGTATCAATGCACCACATGGTGGTATTATCGTAATTGCGGCAACAGACTTTAGTCATATTTTACAAACATTAATTGCATTGATTGTTGGTACACTTGTTTCAGCAATTATGTATGGTTTATTAAAACCAAAAGTTACTGAAAATGAAATTGAAGCATCAAAAGCTATGGATGAATAGATGCGATAAGAGTTTATGATATAAATAATATAACGATGCTATTTTGCATATTTGCAGTAGCTAACAGAACCGAGAAGGTGTAAGCTTTCTCGGTTCTAGTCATTTTTGTGGGCCTGCTTAGCAAGGAGAATTCAATCAAGAAATGCTATAAGCAAAGCAAGCTGGGGGATAACGGATTTAAAAAGAATGCTGTTCTGCTTCCTTTTAAACGGTTAGTCAAGTACTTATAATTAAAATTAGTATGATTTAACTAAATCGTTAGTTTATTGAATGATGAATGTTAAAACATACAAAAATGGGTAAACATATGAGAATATAGAATAAGAAGGCAAGAGAATGAGTAATAAAGTCTTAAGCTTTAAATATGGAAGTTTAATGACCGGCAAAAGTACTTCGATTAGGGTACCGTTTTTGTATGATGGTTCATTGTACGTTGGTTTCTGTCACTTTACGCTTACCTTTCTTGACTATTACGCAATATTAGTTTTAAATGATAAGTTGTAACTTTTTAATCAAAAGGGTTACAATCAACTATTTGTAATTGATATATGATAAAATAAAAGTAATACATTTTTTCGGGGGTGTCGCAATGGGAAGGTCTTAACATGTGCATATATTGTTAATAAGCAAAACACAATAAATCCGTGTTACCCATATGGGACACATAATATTTGGAGGTGAATCCCTAGAAATAGGGAATTAATTGGAAACAGTGACCATAATAAATTTAGTAATATTCTTTCTATTAATCGCATTAACAACAGTATTCGTAGGATCGGAGTTTGCATTAGTTAAAGTGCGTTCAACGCGCATTGAACAACTCGCTGAAGAGGGTAATCGTGGTGCTAAAATTGTCAAAAAGATGATTGCAAACCTTGACTATTATTTATCAGCCTGCCAATTAGGTATTACAGTTACTTCTTTAGGATTAGGTTGGTTAGGAGAACCGACATTTGAGAAATTGTTGCATCCTATTTTTAATTTATTACAATTACCTGATGCATTAACTACAACGATTTCATTTGTGATTTCATTCATAGTCGTAACTTATTTACACGTTGTATTAGGTGAATTAGCACCGAAATCGATTGCGATTCAGCATACCGAGAAGTTAGCGTTAACATACGCAAGACCATTGTATTACTTTGGTAATATAATGAAACCTTTAATCTGGTTAATGAATGGTTCAGCACGTGTAATTATTAGAATGTTAGGCGTTGATCCTGATGCTCAAACAGATGCTATGTCTGAAGAAGAAATTAAGATCATTATTAACAACAGTTATAATGGTGGCGAAATCAACCAAACAGAATTAAACTATATGCAAAATATCTTTCAATTTGATGAAAGACATGCAAAAGATATCATGGTACCACGTACTCAAATGGTGACTTTAAATGAACCATTTAATGTTGATGAATTATTAGAGACGATTAAAGAACATCAATTTACGCGTTACCCAATTACTGAAGACGGAGATAAAGACCATATCAAAGGTTTCATCAATGTTAAAGAATTTTTAACAGAATACGCTTCTGGTAAACCGATTAAAATTAACAATTATATCCATGAACTGCCAATGATTTCAGAAACAACACGCATTAGTGATGCATTAGTTAGAATGCAACGTGAACACGTACATATCAGTTTAATTATTGATGAATACGGTGGTACAGCTGGTATTTTAACAATGGAAGATATTCTTGAAGAAATCGTAGGTGAAATTCGAGATGAATTTGACGATGATGAGGTGAATGACATTGTTAAATTAGGCGATGACACTTACCAAATTAATGGACGCGTTCTATTGGATGACTTAAATGAACAATTCGACATTGAGTTTGAAGATTCAGAAGACATTGATACTATAGGTGGTTGGCTTCAAGCCCATAACACTAACCTACAAGTTGAAGATCATATCGATACGCAATACGATCGTTGGATAGTATCTGAAATGGATAACCATCAATTAGTTTGGGTTGTACTTAAATATGAATTCATCGATAATCGACCAACATTCGGTGGAGATGAAGATGAAAATGAAGACAAAAAAGATAAAAAAGACGAAACACATGACTAATTTAAAATGATTAAGAAAGTAGCATTTGAGACATAAATACTATGATAATGCTACTTGGCAAATTCGCAGTAGTTGACTGAACTGAGAAGGCGCTTAAATCAAGTTGGGAGTGGGACGACGAATTAAAAAATTCTGTCCCGCTCCCTTCTTCTGTATATTTAAATTACATACGATTTATTTGTCTATCCTATTGCAATTGAGTTATCCTAAATGATGATAATGTAAAACATTAATAGAAAAGTCAGGAGAAGATAGAATGGTGAATGACACACAAATTTTAAATAATGGTTATCCAATGCCAAAAATCGGCTTAGGTGTTTATAAAGTCTCAGATGAAGAAATGGAAACAGCGATTCAGTCTGCAATAGACGATGGTTATCGTGCATTTGATACAGCATATTTTTATAAGAATGAAGAGGCACTTGGTAAAGCATTAAAAAATAGTGGTGTACCTCGTGAAGACTTATTTATTACAACAAAATTATGGAATGATCACCAAGGGTATGACCGTACACTTGAGTATTTTAATCGCTCATTAGACAATTTAGGTTTAGACTATATCGATTTATATTTAATTCACTGGCCTTGTGAGAACGATCAACTTTATATTGAAACGTATAAAGCACTAGAAAAATTATATGAAGAAGGTAAAGTGAAAGCGATAGGTGTATGTAATTTTAAAGTGCATCATTTAGAAACATTGATGCGTGAAACAACTATTGTTCCGCAAGTCAATCAAATTGAAGTTCATCCTTACTTTAATCAACAAGATGTTCAAGATTACTGTGATAAACATGATATAGTCGTGACAGCATGGATGCCATTAATGAGAAACAGAGGTTTACTAGAAGACCCAACAATTACTAAATTAGCAAAACAATACGATAAGACACCAGCACAAATCGTATTGCGTTGGCATATTGCGCATAATCGTATTGTTATTCCAAAATCTAAAACACCATCACGTATTCGAGAAAATCATAATATATTTGACTTTAACTTAGAACTTACAGAAATCGCAGAAATTGATAGTTTAAATCGTAACGCGCGCCAAGGTAAAGACCCTGATGATGTTAGCATAGGCGATTTGAAATAGCATTGTCTCTTTAACTCAATTGGATAGATAAAATATAGAATAATTGTATTGTTTTCATTTAATTTTTATTAATTATTTGTTAATTGCATAGTTTTTAGTAGAATAGTTGTCAATTTTATTGATAAAATAGTAATAAGAATGATGAAAAGGATGTAATTTAATGAAAATCAGAGTCATTGTGCCTTGTTTTAACGAAGGTGAAGTCGTAACAAAAACGTACGACAAATTGACTGAAATTTTGATGGAAGATAGTTTGGACAAAGGGTATGATTATGACCTATTGTTTGTCGATGATGGTAGTAAAGATAATACTATCGACCATGTCCAACATTTAGCAAGCGAAGATCAACATGTTAAATATATTTCTTTCAGCCGAAATTTCGGTAAAGAATCAGCAATGATAGCTGGTTTTCAACATAGTGTACAATGTGATGCTGTAGTGATGGTAGATGGGGATTTACAACATCCACCTGAATTTATTCCACAAATGATAGAGGGATTCAAAGAGGGCTATGACCAGGTTATCGCTAAGCGTGATAGAACTGGAGAAAATATCGCTCGGAAATCAATGACAAAGCTATACTATAAATTGATTAACAGTTTTGTCGAGGATATTGAATTTATAGATGGTGTCGGAGATTTTAGATTATTAAGTCAACGTGCAGTTAAATCAATCGCTTCACTTAAAGAATATAATCGTTTTTCAAAAGGTTTATTTGAATGGATAGGATATAATACTAAAATCTTTACATATCAAAATGTTGAACGTGAAGCCGGTCATTCTAAATGGACATTCACGAAATTACTAAACTATGGCATTGACGGGCTCATTTCATTTAATAATAAACCTTTACGTGCGATGATTTACCTTGGAATGACTATATTCAGTTTAAGTATTGTCTATATCCTATATTTGTTGATAGGTATCATGGTAAATGGTATTAATAATCCAGGTTATTTTACAACGATAGCAGCAGTCCTACTCATTGGCGGCATTCAATTAATGTCTATAGGTGTGGTAGGAGAATATATTGGTCGTATTTATTATGAGGTTAAGCAAAGACCTAAATACATTGTGCAAGCATCAAATTTAAAAGAACCTTCCTACGATTTCAAATTAGTTGAGCAGGAAAATGAAAAAGTACATTAAATAAAATAAACGCTTGAAGTTTCATTAATAAGAACTTCAAGCGTTTATTTGTGTGTTAAATGTTGTTTTAATTTAGCGTGTTTCAACTGCCAAGCAAGATAAACACTAAATAGTACATATATAATTAAGAAAACATACCAAAAAGGTGTCAAAATCGTTAATAATACAATAGACATAATAATAAGCATGTAGCCAATCATAATTGGAAACTTAAGTTTGTTTATGAATTTAAATATGCCAAGTTCACCTTTAGGAAAGGTACCTAAAAATATTGCACTTGCGCCTATTAAAAATATGGTTGGTGCTAAATATGGAACGGACATGTAAATTGATTGATCACTTGAACCATAAGTGATAAATAATGAACAACTTACAATGATCGAAAATATTAAAGCAATCGATTTATATTCGGAAATCATAAAAGTATAGTGTTGATGATTTAAATAATATTGCAGTCCCATCCAACCTATAAAAAAGGCAATTGAACTTATTGTTATAAAATTAAATTTGTCAATGACAATAGCATTAATTAAAGCGTTAATCGCTATAGCTATTAATACGGAGCTGAATTTGAGTTGTTTGAATTGGTGCTTATATAAGTCAAAGCCGAGTATGCCAAGCACAACGGCGATATTAATCAATACATATATAATCATGTTGTACTCCTATCTCACATAGTTCATTAGAACATTATACCAATTAAAACAAACTTAATCATTTCAAAACACTTAGAAAATATTTTTCATTTATAATGAATTGATTAAACGCCTTTTTTGTTGCTCCATAAGAGTGTGTGTAGCTGTGGTAAAACATAGACACGATTCATATCATCACTCGTCATAACCTTATCAACTAATGTTTCATATCGATTTAAAAGTTTATCGGTATGATTGTCTACATCATCATCTAAGTATGGATTACCAACTTGTAAATAAAAAGGAATATTTGGGTAGCGATGATGTATCATTTTAGCGAAATCATAATCTGCATCATCAAAAATAACGACCTTTAAATTAAGGGTTGAAGCAATACATTGTTCAATGACGCTATCTAATATGTCAATGTTAGGAGTCATATTAGAACTTGGTGGTTTAGGACTAATAGTTAAGTCGTTAATTTGTCTCATCCACGGTTGGAATTTGCTTCCTTGTGTTTCTAATGCGGTATAAATCTGTTTCTCTTCAAATAGATCAACTAATTCTTGTATCCCTTTAATGAGTGCCGGATTACCGCCAGAAATCGTAACATGATCGAAACAATCACCGCCAATCGCTTTTAGCTGATGATAAATTTCTTCAGCAGACATTAATTGAATATCTTCCTTGGCACTGCCATCCCAGGTGAAAGCAGAGTCACACCAACTACAACGATAATCACAACCTGCAGTTCTAACAAACATTGTTTTACGACCGATAACACGTCCTTCACCTTGAATCGTAGGTCCGAAAATTTCAAGTACTGGAATTTTAGCTGTCATTATTTAAACTCCTTTGGACGATATACTACATAACTTGTTGGTGTTTCACGTAAGTAGACTTGTACACATTGCGGGTGATTATCGTAGCTTTGGAGGTGTGTTTGTACCATTTTATATATCGTTTGCGCCACAACCTCCGTTGAAGGACTTTTATCTTTAAATTGAGGTAAGTCATTTAATAGATAGTGGTCAAATTGATCATGGATTAATTTTTTTAATTCACTGAAATTAATTAAGAAACCATTGTGGTCCAAATGATCCCCAGCAATTGTTAAATTGACAAAATAAGTATGTCCGTGTGTTCTCATACATTTACCAGCATCTTCGCTTGGAATGTAGTGCGCCGCTGAAAAGTTGAAATCTTTATTAAGTTCAAAACTATAAGGATGATTAACAGTTGGATAAAGTTGTTGCATCATTTTAATTCGCTCCTTTAGTTTCTAAATAGTGTTGTAGGCCACGTTGGCGTAAATGACATGCAGGGCATTCGCCACAACCATCTCCAATAATACCGTTGTAGCATGTCAGTGTATTGTATCGAATATAATCTAGCACACCTAATTTGTCGCTAAGTTCCCAAGTTTGTGATTTATCTAACCACATTAAGGGCGTATGGATAACGAAATCTTTATCCATAGATAAACTAAGTGTTACATTCATAGATTTAATAAAGCTATCACGGCAATCTGGATAACCAGAAAAGTCTGTTTCACACACCCCTGTAATGATATGTTTAGCATTGCGTTGATATGCTAATGCGCCAGCAAATGATAAGAATAATAAATTACGTGCTGGTACAAAGGTATTTGGAATCCCATCTTCGCCCGTTTCAATGTCCATATCATGTTGTGTTAGGGCATTTGGAGTTAATTGCGATAATAATGACATGTCTAATATATGATGTTTTAAGTTTTGTTCTTTAGCGATACGTGTCGCAACTTCAATTTCTGTATCATGGCGTTGACCGTAATTAAATGTTACAAGTTCAACCTCTTTAAAATGCTTTTTAGCGTAAAATAAGCACGTCGTACTGTCTTGCCCTCCGCTAAATACTACAATTGCTTTATCCTTATTTAAATCTTTGTTTGTCATGAATATTCTCCTTTTTGAAAAGATTAGAATGATACTTTATGCCGTCTCTAACCTAGCCATGAGAACATAAAAAAAGTCTATCTCTATAAAAAAGATAGACTTAGAAACATTGTAATCAGTTATATAAAAGAAGCTTAACTTTCAAACTAAATATTTCGTAAATTGTCTAGTTTTTTATAGAGGGTTTCAGCTAGGAACCTCTTTTGAGTTTTTGTACGCTAGTTAGCGTAATACATTCATTTCTTAAAATCAAGTTATAATTTAGTACAATATAAAGGTAAACCCTTACATTTTCAAAAGTTTAATATTTATAATAAGGTAAGAGATGAAATTATTTAACATAGAGTTGGAGCGACATGCATGATTATAGTTATAGATAATAAAGATTCATTTACATATAATTTGATAGATTATTTTAAGACAGAGACAGCGCATGAGATCGTTGTATACGAAGTGGATCAAGTATCCGTTGAGCAAATAAGGGCATCTAATGTAGAGGCTATTGTTATCTCGCCAGGACCGGGTAAACCTAGTGATTATCCTATTTTAACGGAAATTATGAATCAGTTTGAGGGGGAAGTGCCTATATTAGGCGTTTGTTTAGGCTTTCAATTCTTGTACGAATATTATGGGGGCGCAATTGTACATGGTGCAAAGCCGGTCCATGGTCATACAACGCCATTAACGCATAATGAAACAGGATTATTTAAAGGGCTTCCTCAAGCATTCAAAGTAATGCGCTATCATTCACTCATTGCGGATCAAACACATATTCCTGCGTCTTTAAATATTTCCGCCCATAATAATGAGGGGATTTTAATGGCGTTTGAACATAAACGTTATCCTATATTTGGCGTTCAGTATCACCCTGAATCGATTTTAAGTGAATACGGACATGAGCAAATACGATTATTTTTGGAAAAGGTGGGCGCGTAAACTATGGACATCACGTTTAATTATCGTTACTATACAACGCCTGATCATTTTGAAACGATAGCAGTGCGCTTTAACACGTACGTCTCAAAAATGGTGGCATATACACTGGAAGAGGTCGGTAAAGTTATTCAATTTGCGCAGACTGAGCAAGCACAAGGACGCTATGTGGCACTGTATCTGCCATATGAAGCGGCAAGTTATTTTAATCACCATATGGCAACACATGAATTGGAAGCACATCAAATCGTAGCATTAGCATATAGTTTTAGTCCGAGTATGGCTGAAACGTCACCTGAACATCCAAGTCAACAGTACATCCCTAAACATCACTTTCGATTCATGGAGAGTGATGCACAAATGGAAGACAAAATTAAACACGTTCAGGATGCAATTATTGAAGGCGAAACGTATCAAGTGAACTATACAACACGTTTAGTGAGTGATGTATATTATCCGATAGCTGATTTATATTATTATTTAACGCAAACGAATAATGGTGGTTACACTGCTTTATTAGATGTAGAAGAGGTTAAAGTTGCTTCTATTTCTCCTGAATTATTCTTCCAAAAAGGTGAATTTGATCATCATAAAAATGTAGTTGTAAGTAAACCAATGAAAGGTACTATGCCACGTAGCAATGACGACGATGAAGATTTAAAGAATTATGACACATTGAAGCATTCACTTAAAGATCGTGCTGAAAATGTTATGATTGTCGATTTATTGCGTAATGACATTTCCAGAATTTGTAAACCTGGAACGATCCACGTAAACAAGCCATTTTTTATTGAAACCTATAAGACCGTTTATCAAATGACGAGTATGGTTACAGGTCACTTGCAAGATGACGTGCGTCTCACGGATATTTTAAAAGCATTATTCCCTTGTGGTTCCATTACAGGGGCACCGAAACGTAATACGATGGCGTATATTAAAGCACTCGAGCCACATCCTAGATATATTTATTGTGGCACAATCGGTTTATTATGTCCGGATGATAAAATGATATTTAATATACCTATTCGTACGCTTGAGTATCGAAATGATCAAGTTCACTATGGTGTAGGTGCAGGGATTACGATTGATTCGGTACCAGAAAAGGAAGTTCAAGAGTTTCGAGATAAAACAAAGATATTGGAGATGCTATAGATGAAATTGTTTGAAACGATGCGTCTAGATAATGGTAAGATTCCTAGACTTCAATATCATATGATACGAGTGCAACAGTCATGCGAACGATTAGGGTATTCATTTTCAAAAGAGGTCTGGATGCAACGCGTCAATGAGGTTATAAGTCATCATCCCAAAGGAATCTATAGACTGAAAATAGAAATAGATAAATCCGGCCAAATAGACCATATGATTAAGCCCCTACCTGCTAAAACATTATTTACGGCTAAATTTAAACAGGCACAGTCGAATTGCAATGACCAATACGTTATTAATAAGACATCACAACGACAACACTTAGCACACAATCATGAGACAGATTTAGTATTATTATATGATGAAACTGGTAAAATTCTGGAGTTTGATATTGGTAATATCATGATAGAAGAAGCTGGTGTGTGTTATACGCCAAGCTATGATAATGATTTTTTATTAGGGTGTATGCGTCAAAGCCTTTTGGACCAAGGCAAACTGGTTATTAAAGACTATACTAAATCAGAACTCATCGACAAAATACAGAAACAACAGATTCGTATCTATTTATTAAATAGTTTACGAGAGGTTGCCGATGTATCTATTTATCTATAAAATAATATGGGAAGTATATGCGAATTGATTGATAACAATGAACTAACGGAGTGAGCTATGACAATATTATGGGTTGCAATAATTGTGATTTTAAATGTGGTAAGTAAATTTTTAGCAGATCGATATTTAAAAAATAATGCACTCATCAAGGCACGTGTCGTTGCAACTGTTACCGTTTTAATTCAATGTGTATTCGTTTATTTGTTAATTAAATCAATCATGCCCTATGTGGTGGAATTTCTAAATATATTTTATCATCACTAAATATGATTACTTTGAGGTGGCGTTATGAAGATTTATAGTCAAGGAGATCAAGCAATTGTAATTGCGGTTGAAAAGGATGTATCTAAAAATGTAACAACTGAATTAATCGCAGTACGTTATCATTTATTAAAGAAAGCATTACCATTTATCACAGAAATTGTGCCTACTGAATCAGATATGATGATTTGCTATGATGCTCGAGATATGATTAAACATCATAATATTACTTCACCTTTTCAATATATGAAGGCATTAGTCACTTCAATACAAGAAGAATTAAAACATTTAGAAACGTGTAAAGATGAAAGCACGACCTATGAAATTCCTATTATTTATGGTGACGAGTTTGGTCCAGACTTACCGGATTTATTAAAGTATTACAAGTTAACTAAAGATGAATTTATTCAATTACATTCTGATAAACCGTATTTTGTGTCTATGATGGGCTATGCACCGGGTTTCCCATATTTAACTGGAATGAATGAAGAACTGTACGTTAATCATACGAGTAAAAAGAAGAAGCTTGTCACTGCAGGTTCAGTTATTATTGAAGGGAAAAAGTGCGGCATCGTAACAACTGATACCTACAATGATTGGTTAGTGATAAGGTACACGCCAATGACATTATTCACTCCTGAAAAAGATGATTTTACACTGTTAAAATTAGGAGACAATGTTATTTTTAAACCTCAGAAACGCAAAGATATTGAATTAGGAGAATTTAAACCATGTCAATCATAATAGAAAAAGCCGGTTTGTTTAGTAGCTTTCAAGATTTTGGACGTCATGGATATGAATATGCAGGTGTTATTCCGTGTGGTGCGTTAGACACACTAGGTCATGAAATCGCAAATCGTTTAGTTGCTAATAATAAAAATGAAGCAACGCTTGAAATGACACACATTATGGCTAAAATTCGATTTACTGAGCCTACATTAATTGCTTTAACAGGTCATAACTTTGAAGCTTACACGCAAACTATGCAAGTAAAACCGTATAAATTATACCTTTTAGATAAAGGAGACGTCCTGTCTTTTAAAGAAACAAATAAAACGTCACGTGTGTATCTTGCAATCGGTGGCGGATTCAAATTAGATGATTGGCTAGGATCAACGTCAACAGATTTAAATGTTAAAATCGGCGGTTATCATGGGCGTAAACTTGAAAATGGCGATGAAGTAGAAATGAAACGACACTATACAGAACGTCATCAAAAGTTATTTGAAAATTTAAAAGAAAAACGTACTACTGATTGGGGTATAGACGGTTATGCACTGTCATTCAACTATGTTTCTGATGTGTTTCATGTTATTGCCAATAAAGGGACAGAAGATTTTGATAAAGAAACGCAATCTCACTTTATTAGAGGAGAATATAAGGTGACGAATAAATCAAATCGTGTTGGTATGTTACTAGATGGTGAGAAGATCAAAGCATATTACGACGATATGCCGGCGCATCAATCAGTTAAAAGAGGAACGATTCAAGTTAAGCGAGATGGTACACCTATCATCTTATTAAATGATCATTATACAATCGGAAGTTATCCTCAAATTGGTACAATTGCAAGCTACCATTTAACTAAACTTGCTCAGAAGCCACAAGGCTCACGTTTGAAGTTCCAATTTATTGATATCGAAACTGCTGAAAAGAATGTTGTGAAATTTAGTAATTGGATGAATCAACTATTTCACGGAATTGAATACAGAATGCAATTAGAAATGATGAAATAAGTCATGATAGATGAAAGTCAACATACTTAAATAAATCACTTATAATTTATGTCGGACTATGGTCTGATTAAAAAATGCAATTAAGAAGCTATAATGAATAAATCAGTGAATCGTCTTAATGGGACATTATTTTGTAACAAACAATGAAAGCGTCGTTATATTAAAATGCTTTTTCTTGATAAATGAGTAAAAATACTATATATTTATATATTGAACTACGGGCAATATTACAATAATATTACAAAGTTCATGATTTGTTAATATGCCATTAATGATGACATAAAATAGCATCCAACATAATATACATAAAGCATTACAAACGTATAGTGAACATTGGGAATGCGATTTATTGATGAACTATCGTTAATGTAAAATGTATTTGTAGGGTATATGCTTAAATTAATATAAATAATATAAATGAAATTAAAAAACGAGTAAGTAATTGCATAACGGTCATATTTGAGTAAGTGTTTAAGTCTTCAGTTAAGTCTTTAACATTTCTTCAAAGTTGAATAACTATAAACGGAGGAAACATACATGAGTTTACACAAAAAGAAAATAAGTCTTTTTGCGTTTTTCTTACTGACTGTGTTTACAGTGACATTGAAGACGTATTTTTCATATTATGTTGATTTTTCTTTGGGTGTTAAAGGACTAGTTCAAAACTTAATACTATTGATGAATCCATATAGTTTAATCGCGCTTATTTTAAGTGTGTTCTTATTCTTTAAAGGGAAAAAAGCATATTGGTTCATCTTTATTGGGGGATTTTTACTAACATTCTTGCTATATGCAAATGTAGTTTACTTTAGATTCTTCTCAGACTTTTTAACATTCAGTACGCTTAACCAAGCAAGTAATGTTGAGTCTATGGGTGGTGCTGTTGGCGCATCATTTAAATGGTATGACTTTGTTTACTTTATAGATACAATTATTTATCTATTTATCCTTATTTTCAAAGGAAGTTGGTTGGATAAACGTGTCTTCAGTAAAAAGTTTGTGCCAGTTGTAATGGCTGCATCTGTAGCATTATTCTTCTTAAATTTAGCTTTTGCTGAAACAGACCGTCCTGAGTTATTAACACGTACATTTGACCATAAATATTTAGTGAAATATTTAGGTCCATATAACTTCACAGTTTATGATGGTGTTAAGACGATTCAAAATAACCAACAAAAAGCATTAGCTTCTGAAGATGATTTAACTAAAGTGTTAAATTATACGAAACAAAAAAATACAACACCAAATTCAGAGTACTTTGGCGTTGCTAAGAAGAAAAATATTATTAAAATACATTTAGAAAGTTTCCAAACTTTCTTAATCAATAAAAAGGTCAATGGTAAAGAAGTCACACCGTTCTTAAATAAATTATCAACGGGCAATGATGATTTTAGATATTATCCAAACTTCTTCCACCAAACAGGTCAAGGTAAAACATCAGATGCTGAGTTTACAATGGATAACAGCCTTTATGGTTTACCACAGGGTTCTGCATTTTCATTGAAAGGTGATAATACTTACCAATCATTACCTGCGATTTTAGACCAAAAGCAAGGTTACACATCTGACGTTATGCACGGTGACTATAAAACATTCTGGAACCGTGACCAAGTCTATAAACATTTTGGTATTGATAAATTCTATGATGCGACATACTACGATATGTCTGATGACAATATTGTCAACTTAGGTTTAAAAGATAAACCATTCTTTAAAGAGTCAGCAGAGTATCAATCTAAAATGAAAGGACCTTTCTATTCACACTTAATTACATTAACAAACCATTACCCATTCACATTGAGTGAAGAAGATGCAGATATTGATAAACCTAATACAGGTGATTCAACTGTTGATGGTTACATTCAAACAGCACATTATTTAGACCAAGCACTTGAAGAATATATTACTGATCTTAAGAAAAAAGGTCTATATGATGATTCAGTTATTATGATTTATGGTGACCACTATGGTATTTCAGAAAATCATAATAATGCAATGGAAAAACTATTAGGTGAAAAGATTACGCCAGCGAAATTTATGGACTTAAACCGTACAGGTTTCTGGCTTAAAATTCCTGGTAAAGAAGGTAAAGTAGATAAAACATATGCTGGACAAGTAGACGTTATGCCTACTATCTTACATTTAGTAGGAATTGATTCTAAAAACTACTTAATGTTCGGTACGGATATGTTGTCTAAAGATCATGATGATGTCATTCCATTCCGAAATGGTGACTTCATTACGAAAGACTATAAATTTGTAAATGGTAAAGCGTATTCTAATAAAACAAACGAATTATTAGAAACGCCACCTAAAGATTTAGAAAAGAATAAGAAACAGGTTGAGAAAGATTTAGAAATGAGTGACAATGTCTTAAATGGTGACTTGTTCAGATTCTATAACAACCCTGATTTCAAGAAAATTAATCCATCAAAATATGAGTATAAAACTGGACCACAAGGTAATCAAAAATAATTGAAACAGTGTCTGGTTTTAATGTAAAAGTAAGAAGCCAGTAAATGCGTTTTAACAAATTCATTTACTGGCTTCTTTATTTACGATACTCCGAATTGTTGGTTGCTTGCTCAACGTGCTTTGCTTGTAGATTTTCATGTTGGAAATCTCTTTGCTGGGGCCCCGCACACAACGTCATTCGTCGTTCATCTTTAGAATTTCTTACATAAGTGCGCTAGCACTTATGTGCATTAATAATCAACATAGGGGTCTCGTCAAAATACATTGTATTTATATGTAATTTAACATTGGAATACTTTAAAAATAAGGCACTTCCATATCATTTAATTAAAATCACTAAACCAAATTAACTAAGATTTAAATAATCATAAAAAAAGCAAATTCTATCGTATTTCAATAGAATTTGCTTTTTTGTCTAAAACTTAACTTTCTAGACGTTGTTTCATGATTAATTTGTAACATACTACATAATTTAGATACCCATTATCAGTAGTGGTATTAACAAAATATAGAACAATATAATTTAAATATTTATGCTATTTACATCAATTAGCCAAGCGCAACGTCTAAAATCATCATAATAGTAAAGCCTAACATTAAACTTAATGTTGCCAAATCTGTATTATTACCAGATTGTGAGTCAGGTATGAGCTCTTCGACAACAACGAATATCATAGCGCCAGCTGCAAAAGCTAAAGCATATGGTAACACAGGCGTAATCACTAATATTAACGCCGCACCAATCGTAGCAAAAATGGGTTCAACAATTGCAGAAGCTTGGCCGTAATTAAAGGCTTTCCAACGAGATGCGCCAGCAGCTCTGATTGGCATAGATAATGCTGCACCTTCTGGAATATTTTGAATCCCAATCCCTATTGCTAAGCCCAAAGCACCTAGAAATGTTGCTTGGCTATTACCAGTCGCGATACCACCAAAAGCAACACCGATTGATAGACCTTCTGGAATATTATGTAACGTAATGGCAAGTACTAAGAGTGTATTCTTACTTAATGACGTTTTTACACCTTCACGGTATTGACTTTTATCTCCAATTCTTTGGTGTAAATGGGGGATAACTGAATCGAGGGCACGTATGAAGATGCCACCAAATAAAAAACCAATTGCAGCAGGTAACCAGGCAGGTAAACTACCATCTTTACCATATTCAATTGAAGGTTGTAATAATGACCAGAAACTGGCGGCAATCATAATCCCAGCAGCAAAGCCCTGCATTGAAGTTAATATGCGTTCATTAACGGATTTGAATACAAACACAGCAGCCGCACCCAATGCAGTGAGTAGCCACGTAATAATACCGGCTATAAGTGCCTGTAAATAGGGCGGTAAACTTTCGAAAAAGTCAATCATAACTCTTGTCTCCTTGTATCATTTAACCTTAAAAAGGTGTATAATATATAGAACTGATTTAAGCTTATCAAAAAATATTTAAAAATTCGATATTTCGATTTGGAAAAGGAAGTAGAAGCATGGAAGCGTATAAAATAGAACACTTAAATAAATCATATGCGGATAAAATCATTTTCGATGATTTAAACCTATCTATTTCTGAACATGAAAAAATAGGACTAGTAGGAATTAATGGTACTGGTAAAAGTACATTACTTAAAGTGATTGGCAATCTAGACGATGATTTTACAGCTGATATTACACATCCTAATCAATATCGTATACGTTATTCTTCTCAAAAACAAGATTTAGATGGCACTATGACGGTCTTCCAAGCTGTACTTAGCTCTGATACAACAACGCTTCGAATTATTAAAGCTTACGAAGAAGCCGTAACAAATTACACACAGCACCAAGATGATACGCATTTTCAAAAAATGATGGAAGCGCAAGAAGCTATGGATCGACATCATGCATGGGATTATAACGCAGAAATCAAAACGATCTTATCTAAACTAGGTATTCACGATACGACTAAAAAGATAAGTGAGTTGTCTGGTGGCCAACAAAAGCGAGTCGTACTAGCTAAGACGTTAATAGAACAACCTGATTTATTGTTACTAGACGAGCCAACGAACCATCTTGATTTTGAATCCATTACATGGCTAATCAATTACATCAAACAATATCCTCATACTGTTTTATTTGTAACGCATGATCGTTACTTTTTAAATGAAATCGCGAGTAGAATCATTGAGCTAGATCGAGGTAAATTAAAATCGTATCCGGGTAATTATGAAGATTACATCGCAATGCGAGCTGAAAATGAAATGATCGAACAAAAGCAACAAGACAAACAAAAGGCTTTATATAAACAGGAATTAGCGTGGATGAGAGCTGGTGCTAAGGCAAGAACGACAAAACAACAAGCGCGTATCAATCGTTTTAATGATTTGGAATCAGAAGTTCAAGGCCACCACGCCCAAGATAAGGGTCAACTTAACTTGGCATATTCAAGATTAGGTAAGCAAGTGTATGAACTGGAACACGTATCTAAGCAAATGAATGGTAAAACGTTGTTTGAAGATATTACAGAAATCATTCAAAGCGGTCAGCGTATTGGTATTGTTGGTCCGAATGGTGCTGGGAAAACGACATTATTAAATATTTTAAGTGGAGAAGATAACGATTATACAGGCACGCTTAAAATTGGTCAGACTGTAAAAGTAGCCTACTTCAAACAAACAGAAGAAACGTTAGATAGAGACATACGTATGATTGATTACTTGAGAGAAGAAAGTGAAGTGGCTAAAGAAAAGGATGGCACATCCATTTCTGTAACACAATTACTTGAACGATTCTTATTCCCAAGTGCAACGCATGGTAAGAAAATTTACAAATTATCGGGTGGAGAACAAAAGCGTTTATATTTACTACGTTTGCTCGTACATCAACCTAATGTATTGTTGTTGGATGAGCCAACGAACGACCTTGATACTGAAACATTAACCATTTTGGAAGATTACATTAGTACGTTTGGTGGTTCAGTTATCACTGTGAGTCATGATCGTTACTTCTTAAATAAAGTTGCTCAAGCATACTGGTATATTCATGACGGGAAAATGGAACGTATCGTAGGAACGTTTGAAGATTATGAGGCATACAAGAAAGAGCAAGATAAAATTGCGACATTAGAGAAACAAGCGCAACAGCCGAAACAAAAGACAACTGTTCGAAAAAAATCTGGCTTATCATATAAAGAAAAACGTGAATATGAGTCATTGATGGAACGTATTGATCAAACAGAAACACGTTTAGAAGAAATCGATGAAGAGATGATTGCGGCTAGTGCTGATTATGCCAAAATCAAAGAATTAAATGAAGAGAAAGAACAATTAGAGCTAACATATGAAACAGACATCACGAGATGGAGTGAATTAGAAGAACTAAAAGAGCAATAAGGGGAATGTAAAGTATGGAAGCAACATTATCGCATTATTTTGGCTATGAGAAGTTTAGACCGGGGCAAAAAGAAATCATAACTAAAATAATGAATCATCATAATGTGTTAGGTGTATTACCTACAGGTGGTGGGAAATCAATCTGTTATCAAGTGCCTGGTTTAATGTTGGGCGGAACGACGATTGTCATTAGTCCATTAATCTCTTTAATGAAAGACCAAGTCGATCAGCTTAAGGCTATGGGAATTAAAGCCGCCTATTTAAATAGTAGTTTAACCAAGAAACAACAAAAGGATATTGAAAATGATTTAATGAAGGGTCATATTCAATTTTTATATGTGGCACCAGAACGTTTTGATAATCAATATTTTTTAAGTTTATTAAGTCGTATTGATATTCATCTTATCGCATTTGATGAAGCCCATTGTATATCTAAATGGGGGCATGATTTTAGACCTAGCTATCAAAGTGTGATTAAGAAAGTATTCACATTACCCCAAAACTTTACAATTGTCGCACTGACGGCAACAGCAACTGCAGAAGTGCAACAAGATATTATGGAAAAGTTAAACATCGATAGGCACGATGAAGTAAAAACGAGTACAAAACGCCGTAACCTAATTTTTAAAGTGAATCCTACGTATCAACGTCAAAAATTTGTCGTAGACTATGTGCAAAAGCATAAAGAACAAGCGGGTATAATCTATTGTTCTACACGTAAACAAGTTGAAGAGTTACAAGAAGCACTTGACGTTATAAATGTTTCTTCTGCTATTTATCATGCAGGTTTAACAAATAAAGAACGTGAGACAGCTCAAAATGAATTTGTCTATGACAAAGTTAAAGTTGTTATTGCGACAAATGCGTTTGGTATGGGGATAGACAAATCAAATGTTAGATACGTCATACACTACAATATGCCCGGTGATCTGGAATCATATTATCAAGAGGCAGGCCGTGCAGGGCGTGATGGATTAGAAAGTGAATGCATCCTTTTATTTAGTGAGCGTGATAAAGGTTTACATGAATACTTTATTACGGTGTCACAGGCCGATGAGGACTACAAAGATAAAATGGGTGAAAAACTTACTAAAATGATTCAATACACAAAAACAAAAAAATGTCTCGAAGCAACAGTCGTTCATTACTTTGAACCCAATGAAAAGCTAGAAGAGTGTGGCCAATGTAGTAGTTGTATTCAACAAAATAAAACATATGATATGACACAAGAAGCTAAAATGATTATTAGTTGTATTGCACGTATGCGTCAAAAAGAAAGTTATAGTGTGATCATTCAAGTCTTGCGTGGAGAAACAAGTGATTATATTAAGTATAATGACTATGATAAGTTGACGACACACGGCTTAATGAAAGATTATACTACTTCAGAATTAAGTCATTTAATAGACGAATTGCGCTTTAAAGGATTTTTAAATGAATTTGATGAAATATTGATATGTGATGAAAGTGTTAAAAAGCTACTTAATGATGAAATTAAAGTATTTACGACACCATTTAAACAAAAATCTAAAGAGAAGGTTTATATCAATACAGTTGAAGGTGTCGATCGTGCATTATACAGTGAATTGGTTGAAGTACGTCGTAAATTAAGTGAGAAATTAAATATTGCGCCGGTAAGTATCTTTTCAGATTATACCTTAGAAGAATTTGCTAAACGTAAGCCGGAATCTAAGCAAGAAATGATATCTATTGATGGTGTTGGTAGTTACAAGCTAAAACATTATTGTCCGAAATTCTTAGAAACTATTCACTCTTATAAAGCCAGTATATAAACGCAACATCTAAATATATTAGGAGAACCTAGAACAAACAATGTTATGAGGCGCCTGAGCCAATGCATAGCAACTAGCTGAATTGAAAAGACAGTCCAATTTACTTGAGAGTGGGATAATGAATGCACAAAACATTCTATCCTACTCTCTTTATTTTTTATTTATATTGTTATGCTATATTTTTTGGATGTAATTACAATAATATGACTAATTTAATATGAATTCATCATTAAACATGTTTAAATAGGGAATAAGAATGCAAACATTTTAAATAGGTAGATTAAATGAAGGTGACTAAATGATTGAATTTAAAAACGTAACCAAACGTTATGGCGATAATGTAGCTGTCGATAATGTGAGTTTCAAAATCAATGAAGGAGAGTTCTTTGTACTCATCGGCCCATCTGGGTGTGGAAAAACGACCACTTTGAAAATGATTAACAGACTAATTCCGTTAAGTGAAGGCTATATTTATTTCAAAGATAAGCCCATTAGCGATTATCCCGTTTATGAAATGCGATGGGACATTGGATATGTGTTACAACAAATTGCACTTTTTCCGCATATGACAATTAAAGAAAATATTGCACAAGTGCCACAGATGAAAAAATGGAAAGACAAAGATATTGATCGACGTGTAGACGAATTACTTACAATGGTTGGTTTAGAACCAGAAAAATATCGTGATCGTAAACCAGATGAATTATCAGGTGGACAACGCCAAAGAGTTGGGGTAATCAGAGCATTAGCTGCTGATCCTCCAGTCATATTGATGGATGAGCCATTCAGCGCATTGGACCCGATAAGTCGTGAAAAGCTACAGGATGATTTAATAACATTACAAACACAAATAAAGAAGACAATCGTGTTCGTCACACATGATATACAAGAAGCTATGAAGTTAGGCGATCGTATTTGCTTACTCAACAATGGCCGTGTTGAACAAATTGATACACCGCAAGCGTTTCGAGATCAACCTAAAAATGCATTTGTAGAAGAATTTATGGGAAGTCATTTAAATCAAAATCAAGAAACATTGCAGTTGAAAGACTTAAAGATTACAACACCGCTCACAGAGACAGAAACGCAACACGATTACCCAATCATCAATAGTGATGTCCAATTACGTTCAATTTATTCGAAATTAGCACAGCATGAAGCGGTGATTGTGAATGATGCATCAACTTCTACGCAGTCTCTCTTAAAGCGTGAAGATGTCTTTAAATTTTTATCTCAAGATGACTACGATAAGGAGGGTAAAGTATGAGTAACTTATTGAGTACCCTCAACGACCGTAAAGGCGAAGTATTTACAACTATTGTAGAACATATTCAAATATCATTTATCGCATTATTAATCGCGATCTTAATCGCTGTTCCACTAGGGATTGCTTTAACGAAAACGAAGCGTTTGTCTGAAGTCATCATGAATTTAGCGGCAATATTACAAACTATTCCATCTTTAGCATTATTAGGCTTGATGATTCCAATCTTTGGTATTGGTCGACTTCCTGCAATTATCGCGTTAGTTGTGTATGCCTTGTTACCAATTTTAAGAAATACATATACAGGCATTAAAGAAGTCGATCCATCACTCATTGAAGCTGCTAAAGGTATAGGTATGAAACCGGTGCGTCGATTAACGAGAGTTGAGTTACCTATTGCTATGCCAGTGATGATGGCCGGTATTCGTACAGCAATGGTATTAATTATCGGTACAGCAACTTTAGCTGCATTAATTGGTGCAGGCGGACTTGGTGATTTAATCTTATTAGGTATTGACCGTAATAACGCATCACTCATTCTTATTGGTGCGATTCCTGCTGCATTACTCGCTATTATGTTTGATTTGATATTGCGATATATGGAGAAATTGTCTTACAAGAAATTATTAATCACTGTTGGAGTGATGATCCTTATTATATTATTGGTCATTGTTGTACCACTTTTCGGGAAAAAAGGGGACACAATTACGCTTGCAGGTAAATTAGGTTCAGAACCCTCAATTATTACAAATATGTATAAAATTTTAATTGAAGATGAAACAGACAATACAGTTGATGTTAAAGATGGTATGGGGAAAACATCATTCCTCTTCAATGCTTTGAAATCAGATGATATAGATGGTTATTTAGAATTTACAGGTACAGTGTTAGGAGAATTAACGAAAGAAGATTTAAAATCTAAAAAAGAAGATGCTGTATATCAACAAGCTAAACAAAGTTTAGAGAAAAAATATGACATGACCATGTTAGAACCTATGAAGTACAACAACACGTATGCGTTAGCAGTAAAAAAGGATTTCGCTAAAGAGAATAATATTAAAACGATAGGTGATTTACAAAAAGTCGAGGACAAACTTAAACCAGGATTTACGATGGAATTTAACGACCGTCCTGATGGCTACAAAGCTGTGTCTAAAGCTTATGGACTCGATTTATCAAATATTAAAAAAATGGAGCCAAAATTACGATATACTGCAGTCGAAAAAGGCGATATCAATTTGATTGATGCGTATTCAACCGATGCGGAATTAAAACAATATGATATGGTCGTTTTAAAGGATGATAAGCATGTCTTCCCACCATATCAAGGTGCACCGATGTTTAAAGAGAAATTCTTAAAAGAACATCCTGAAATTAAAAAACCATTGAATAAGTTAAAAGGTAAAATTTCAGATGAAGAGATGCAAGAAATGAATTATAAAGTTACCGTAAAAAATGAAGATCCTTATAAGGTTGCAAAACATTATCTTGAACAAGAAGGTTTAGTCAAATAAAAGAAGTGTATAGCGATTGACACACCGATTATTTTAAGGCTACTTGATAAAAGTGCCTTTGATGATTGCTAAACTGAAAAACGCTAACATTAAGTTTCTCATAGTACAAATGATGCTCAGGGAGCGGGACAACGAATTGATTTCAATTTCTGTCCTGCTTCTTTTTTTAGTGAGAATTTCGTATAGACAATTGTAATCTGATTTGATTTTATTTACACTAATGAATAAATACACAAAATTAGCGTGTATGGTTTTAGGGGGGAGAAAATGAATACAAAGAACTATTCTAGACAAGAAATAGTGGAGAGTGTACCTCAAAAAGGATTTTTCGGTCATCCTAAAGGTTTAAGTACACTATTCTTTACTGAATTTTGGGAGCGATTCAGTTACTATGGTATGAAAGCCATTTTAGCTTATTATCTGTACTATTCTGTTAGTAAAGGTGGCTTTGGTTTACCACAAGGGACAGCACTACAAATTGTATCGTTATACGGTGCACTTATCTATATGTCTGGTACCATCGGAGGTTGGATCGCAGACAGAATGATTGGCACACGTCATGCCCTGTTTTATGGTGGCATACTTATTATGTTTGGACATATTCTGTTGACGATACCGGGTAGTTTAACCGTAGTTATGATTGCATTATTACTGCTTATTATTGGTACAGGTTTATTGAAACCTAATATCTCAACTACCGTTGGAGAATTATATGACCATAATGACAGACGTTTAGATGCAGCATTTACTATTTTTTATATGGGTATTAACCTAGGTAGTTTTTTAGCACCATTTGCGACAGGATATTTACAAACAAGACTAGGATTTCACTATGGTTTCGCTGTAGCTGCAGTAGGTATGTTCGTAGGATTAGTGACATACTATATTACCAATAAAAAGAACTTAGGATTAGCTGGTTTAAGTGTGCCTAATCCGCTTCGCAAAGAAGAAATCAAAAGGTTATCAATTATTACTGGTATTATCGTTTTAATTTTCGCAATTATCCTACTTATCTTGCAATTTACTGGACAATTAAGCCTATCTAGTTTTAGTATGATTGTTACATTCGTAGGTATCGTTTTACCGATTTGTATTTTTGTTTATATGTTATCAAGTCATAAGACGCGTCAAGAAGAGCGTTCAAGAATTTATAGTTACATACCGTTATTTATTACATCTGTTGCATTCTGGATGATTCAAGAACAAGGTTCAACAGTTTTAGCTAACTTTGCAGATCAGAAGACAGAACTAAGTTTGGCTAAACTGACAAATGGTGTTCTCGATTTTCATATACCAGCAGCCTGGTTCCAGTCGATTAACCCGGTATTTATCATAATATTAGCACCTATCTTTGCTAGTATATGGACGAAATTAGGTAAGCATAATCCAAGTACAGTATACAAATTTGCACTAGGTGCAATTTTCGCTGGGTTATCTTATTTAGTCATGATTATACCGTTAAGTAGTCATGTTCAAATGATTCATCCTATTTGGTTGGTGTTAAGTTTCTTCTTAATCACATTGGGAGAATTATGTATTTCACCAGTTGGGTTATCAGTAACGTCTAAATTAGCACCTGCAAAATTCTCAGCACAGATGATGGCACTATGGATGTTAAGTAACGCGACTGCACAAAGTATCAATAGTCAAATTGTTGTCCTATTTAAAATTATTAGTGAAAAAGAATTCTTCTTATATTCTGGATTGTTTACACTTCTCATTGGTGTTATCTTAGTTGCGATTTCTCCAATTGTTAAAAAAGCAATGAATGGCGTACATTAAGATACGATAGCAGTCCTGCAATTTGATATTGTGTAAGGCAACATCGTTTATGATTGAATAAACATTTTATATTTATGAAAAGGAGTGGTTGGCAATGAAACAACAATTAAATCAATTAACAGCGTATCAACCAGGTTTATCACCACAAGCACTTAAAGAAAAACATGGCATTGAAGGGGACCTATATAAACTTGCCTCAAATGAGAATTTATATGGCCCTTCTCCAAAAGCAAAAGAAGCAGTTCAAGCACACGTAGATGAATTATTCTACTACCCGGAAACTGGGTCGCCATCACTACGCAAAGCGATTAGTGAGCACTTGAATGTGGATGCGTCTAGAATTCTATTTGGTGCTGGGTTAGATGAAGTTATCTTGATGATTTCAAGAGCGGTATTAACACCGGGTGATAAGATTGTAACGAGTGAAGCAACATTTGGTCAGTACTATCACAACGCGATTGTAGAATCAGCTGATGTTGTCCAAGTACCATTGAAAGATGGTGGCTTTGATTTAGATGGGATTATAAAAGAAGTAGATGAAGATACTGCCTTAGTATGGTTATGTAATCCTAACAACCCAACTGGAACGTATTTCACTCATGATGAACTAGAACACTTTTTAGAACAAGTGCCTAGTCACGTACCAGTATTGATTGATGAAGCATACTTCGAGTTCGTTACGGCAAATGATTATCCTGATACATTGAAATTGCAAGAACGTTTTGATAATGCATTTTTATTAAGAACGTTCTCTAAAGCTTATGGCTTAGCAGGATTACGTGTAGGTTATGTTGTTGCTACGAATGAAGCAATTGAAAAATGGAACATCATTCGTCCACCATTTAATGTCACTCGTATTTCAGAATATGCAGCCATTGCAGCGTTAGAAGATCAAGACTATTTAAATGAGATTACAGCTAAAAATGCTGTCGAACGTCAGAAATTTTATGCTATACCGCAAAGTAAACATTTCTTACCAAGTCAAACGAACTTTGTATTTGTGGTTACAAACAAAGCACAAGAATTATACGAAGCATTATTAAATATTGGTTGTATTACACGACCATTTCCAATTGGTGTACGTATTACAATCGGATTCCCAGAACAAAATGACAAGATGATAGAAGTATTGAAACACTTTGATTATTAAAGACGAATCTAACGGATTAAGCTTTCGATGCAAGATAATTGAATCAGTTCTGATAGTGCTATAAATTTAAATATAGCAAGAAAGTGGTACAATCAATTCGATATGAATTCTGTACCACTCTCTTTTGAATTTTTGCTATACTTTAACAGTATATAGGTGATGATTAAGGGAGAGATATTATGTCTAGAAAATCTATAGCTATTGATATGGATGAAGTCTTAGCAGACACATTAGGTGCCATTATTGAAGCGGTTAATGTTAAAACTGAATTAGGGATCACGGTTGAGTCGCTCAATGGTCAAAAGCTTAAAAACGTGATACCGGAACATGATGGATTAGTGCGTGATATTTTAAGAGCGCCTGGCTTTTTTAGAAATCTAAAGGTAATGCCACATGCACAAGAGGTAGTTGAGAAATTAACAGAACATTACGATGTTTACATTGCAACAGCGGCGATGGATGTACCAACATCATTTCATGATAAATATGAATGGTTACTTGAGTTCTTCCCATTTTTAGACCCTCAACAATTTATCTTTTGCGGTCGTAAAAATATAGTAAAAACAGATTATCTCATTGATGATAATCCTCGACAATTACAAATTTTTGAAGGAGAACCAATCATGTTTACTGCGTCTCATAATGTTAATGAAAAACGCTTTAAACGTGTTAATGGATGGAAAGATGTGGAAGCATTCTTTCTTGAAACATAATTAAAAATAAGCGATTAAGGTATGATGAATGAGTCATTAACCTTAATCGCTTTTATATTGATAGAATTAATAGTTATTGTTCAGCATTTTCTGGGAAAGTTAGAATTTGAATTGCTTTTGGCAGAACTTCAATAGAAATAGGTGTTTCTAAATTAATTTCACCGTCAATGTCTACTTTCATAATTGGATCCGTGGATAATGTAATATGCGCACCAGCAATATGATCAATCCCGTTTGTAATTTCGTTCCAATCCATACTATCGCGTTTCTTAAAGATGTCATTAAGAATAGTGAAACTTTGTTTATCAAAGATAAAGCTATTCACTTTACCATCTTGAGGAGATAAATCGACAAGTGGAATACGACTACCGCCTATGTTTGGGCCATTAGCAACAACAAGCATTGATGTGTTACCTGTATATTCTTTGTCATCTACAGTTAATTTATAATCGAAATGTTCAGGGTTCATTAATGTTTTAACGGTAGAACCGACATAGCTCAACTTGCCGAAGATGTCTTTACGACCTTCTTGGACATTTTCAGCGTTTTGAACGATTAATCCTAAGCCAACGAAATTGAGTACGTACGTATCATTTACTTTCATGACATCATACGATTCTAAATGTGAAGTCTTTAACTGCTCACTGGCTTTTCGGAAGTCTGGATGTAGATTTAATGTTTTAGTAAAGTCATTAAATGTCCCTCCAGGAATAATTCCGATAGGGAGGTTGAGTTGATTTGTCATAACACCATTGATAAGTTCATTAACAGTACCATCGCCACCTAATATGAAGACAATATCCACATCACTGCTATAGTTTTGATTTTTAATATCTTCACAATATTTAATGATGTCGCCTTCATTTTCACTTAATTGAATGGATAAATGCTTACAAATGGTTGTTAGCGATTTAGTAACTTCTCCTAAACCATCATATATATCTTTTAGACCACTATGTTCATGGTAAAAAAGAACCCCATGATTAAATGTTTGATCCATAATAATGCCTACTTTCGTAATTTACTTTAATTATCTTATATTTACCCGAAATCAGGTTTACTTAATTATGATTTGCGTATTTCAAGTGCTCAAGTCTTTATGATTACACTTTTTACGTTGATACACAAAGAAAAAGGATGGAACAGAATTCAATTTGAATTCATTGTTCCATCCCTAAATATTAGGACACTTTTTAAATAGTCTAAAAGGTTAATGAATACCTTTCATTGCTTTAGAAATCTTCGGTGTGAAAGCTAAGATAATCACAGTAATGACAATTGCGACACTACCTAAGAAGATAAAGTAATTTGTTTGACCTAAAGGTTCAATTAATTTAACTAACGTACCATTAAGTGCTTGTGCAGATGCGTTTGTTAATAACCAAACACTCATCATTTGCGCATTAAATGCTTTCGGTGCTAATTTAACTGCTGCACTATTACCTGTAGGAGATAAACATAATTCACCAACTACACAGATTACATAAGATAGGATAACCCAGTTTACTGAGAAGTGTGAATCACCATAACTCATACCGATAAGTCCCATTAGAATATATGAAGCACCTGCTAATAAGGTACCAATACCAAACTTGACTGGTAAGCTTGGTTGTCTTTTACCCATTTTTAACCAGATTGTTGAAACGACTGGTGCGAAGAGTAGGATAAATAATGGGTTAATTGATTGGAACCATGCTTCACCAAATTGTGTCTGCCAACCAAATAAATTCAGTTGCATATCAGAACGCTCTAATCCATAAATATTTAAAACGTTTGAACCTTGTTCTTGAATTCCCCAGAATAACATTCCTAGAATAAATAATGGAATAAATGCTTTAACGCGAGAACGTTCTACATCTGTAACTTCTTTACTACGAATCATCGTTGTAAAGTAAATAATTGGTAATGCAATACCTAGAACTAAAACAGTATTACTAATAAGGTTAAATGATAATGTATTAGTAAAGTATGTAACTAATAATACAATAGCAATTACAATTACAACTAAGCTAACAATTAATCCATATTTTCTTTTTTCTTCAGGAGAAAGTGGATTTGTTGGATTCATACCAACAGAGCCTAAATTTTTCTTGTTGAAAATCATATACCATACTAAACCTAATGCCATACCAATTGCTGCGATTAAGAAACCGCCGTGATAATTTTTCACATCAAGGAAATGTTGCAAGATAATTGGTGAAATTAATGCACCTAAGTTAACTGACATATAGAATATAACGAACCCAGCATCCATACGTGTATCATTCTCAGGATATAATCGTCCAACAATGTTTGAAATATTTGGTTTCATTAAACCAGAACCGATAATGATAAAGAACATTGATGCAAATAACCCAAACATTGCGAATGGTAAACTTAAACAAATATGTCCAATAATAATCAATACTGCACCGATCAAGGTCGCGCCTCTAGTACCGAAGAGTCTATCTGCGACCCATGCACCTGGAATTGAAGACATGTAAATTAATGCCCCGTAAACGGACATAATAGACATTGCAGTCGTTTGGTCAATGCCTAGACCACCATTTTTAATTTGGTCATACATGTAGAAAATGAGCATGGCGCGCATACCGTAATAACTAAATCGCTCCCAAAATTCTACAAAGAATAGTACACCTAAGCCATTAGGATGTCCGAAGAATCCACGCTGAGGTATTGTTTGAACTGCTTGTTCATGGGAATTGTTTGTTGCCATATGTATCCCAATCCTTTCTTCCCTTTAAAGACTGAAATTTAATAATCAAGATGATGATATGTAAAATAATGTAATTTCTTAAAAATAGAAATTTTTAGAAATTTCAGTCAATGAGTTGATGATTTAAAATTGAATGAGAATAAGTTGCTTTATTTAGATCATCTTACTCTTTTGTAATTTTAAATGATAATAATAAAATACGCTTTAATTCACTAATAGGCAATAGTAAATTTAAATAAAATATCACAAATAATGAAAAAATCCACTAAATTGTCAAACAATTTAGTGGATTTTATTAATCTTTTATCTATTATCTATTTTTTCTGGATATAAATCGTGGTTCATTAATCGATGCTCAGCCATTTTTTCATATTTAGAATTAGGGCGACCATAATTTGTATATGGATCGATAGAGATACCACCACGTGGCGTGAATTTACCCCAAACTTCGATATAATGTGGATCCATTAACTCTATTAAATCATTCATAATAATATTCATGCAATCCTCGTGGAAGTCGCCATGATTTCTAAAGCTAAATAAGTATAATTTTAATGATTTAGATTCTACCATTTTAACATTTGGAATATATGAAATATAAATGGTAGCGAAATCCGGTTGACCTGTAATAGGACAAAGAGATGTAAATTCAGGACAATTAAATTTTACGAAGTAATCGCGCCCTTGATGTTTATTGTCAAATGTTTCTAAAACTTCTGGCGTATAGTCAAATTCATATTTATTGTTTTGATTACCTAATAAAGTAATATCTTGTAGTTCTTCTTTTTGACGTCCTTGCGTCATATGAATCACTCCTTAGTGTTAGTTTGGTGTTGCGTTGTTACTGTTTGTCGTCGCGCTTTTTCAAACATATAATAGCTTGCGCCGATGATAATGACATAACCAATGAGTGCATAGAAATCTGGTGTTTCTCCGAACAGAATAAATCCGAAGACTGCCGTGAAAATAATCGAAGCATACGTAAAGATAGATATGTCCTTCGCAGGTGCAAAGCTATAGGCAAGTGTAATACCAATTTGGCCAACTGCTGCTGAAAGACCCGCTCCTAAAAGGTAAACCATTTGTATCGTTGTCATTGGTTCATATGTCGCAATTGAAAACGGAATTAAAACGACAACTGAAAATAATGAAAAATAAAACACGATAGTATAAGGTGCTTCTCTAGTACTAAGTGCACGAACACATGTGTATGCAGAGGCTGCGAAAATACCTGAGAATAATCCGGCTAATGACGTAATCATTGTTGAAGAGAACTCAGGTTTAACGATAAATAACATACCAAAGATTGCTACTATCATAGCAACGATTTGATATTTACGAACTTTCTCATTTAGAAAAATTAAACTCAGTAAAATAGTCCAAAAAGGATTAAGTTTCATTAGAGTATCTGCATCGCTTAATACCATATGATCAATGGCATATATATTTAATAAGACACCTATAAGTCCTAATGTGGAGCGAGAAATTAACAGAGGTTGACTACTTAATTTCCCGAACATAGGCTGTTTATATTTAAATATGAAAAACAATGGGATAAACATTGCGACAAAATTTCTTGCTAATGATTTTTGAAATACAGGTAAGTCTCCTGCAAGCCTGAAAAATACAGACATAAAACTAAAACCAATCGCTGAAATTAGAATTGCAATGATGCCCTTAACTTTTGGATTCAAGGTTAATCGCCTCATTTGTAAAAAATTACCGTATATATAGTAGCATAATTCAATTAGTAATGCATAAATACTTGAAAATAATATGGGGATGTAATATGATTTAAACACGAACAAATGTTCTGTTTAAATAAAAACACGTTAGATGCCATTTTTTTATAAATGTTATATTCGTGTTTTTAGAGAGAGACATAATATATATTTGAATAATTGTACAAAATACATTGATTGTTTAAATAATTGGTCTTCAAGAACGCTGACAATTCAATCATTTATATTGCTGGTGAAAATGCAACTAAAACACATTAAATATTCAAAAATAAATATTTGTATCAATTTAACTTTGATGTGATGCACATTCAGACGTTTTTCCGAACTTTTGTCACGAAATAGTTACTTTCAATTGAGAGAGCAATTCTGTATAATGAAACACAGAATATAGTATTGAATTTGTAAATGAACCACAACATGTTGTGGTTGTATAAAAAGTTTGTGTTATACAAATTATTCATTTTAATAGAAATTTCACACTGGATTTTAAGTATAAATCCCCAATTCAATGCTATTTATACGAACGAGCTAATAGATGAAATAGTCTCGAAATTTTAGTCTAAACACTACATGTAGTGGCTAGAAATGAAAGTCACTTCTTTTAAGTATAACAATCATCAGCTAGTTGACATCCAAATAAATGTCTAAAATATGTCGTATTTAATGTCTAGCAAGTTTTCTTATTTAATTAAGAGAACTTCTTTTTAGTTAATAATATGGACTGACGAAAGAAGGCGTTCCAATGAAAGTAGTTTATTTCTCTTTTTCTGGTAATGTAAGAAGATTTATCAAGCGAAGTGAAATTTCAGATGTAATGGAAATAACTAAAGATAATTGTACAGATCCATTTGATGAACCTTATATTTTAGTTACGGGAACAATTGGATTTGGTGAAGTGCCTAAAGAAGTACAATCGTTTTTAGATGTTAATCATCAAAATTTACGCGCAGTTGTAGCAAGTGGTAACCGAAACTGGGGACAAAACTTTGCTAAAGCGGGTAAAACAATTTCCGAATCATATCATGTACCTCTATTAATGAAATTTGAAGTACAAGGTTCTAATAAAGATGTTATTGAATTTAAAAATAAGGTGGGGCATTTCAATGAAAATGATGAACGAGAAAAAGTACAATCATATTGAACTAAATAATGAAGTTACGAAACGTAAAGATAATGGTTTCTTTAACTTAGAGAAGGATCAGGAAGCATTAGCGGTTTACCTTGAAGAAATCCATGATAAAACAATTTATTTTGACAGTGAGATTGAACGATTACACTATCTCGTAGATAACAATTTTTATTTTAATGTCTTCGAGAAATATAGCGAAGCAGACTTAGTTGAAATCACTGAATTTGCTAAATCAATCAACTTTGAATTTGCAAGCTACATGTCTGCTAGTAAGTTCTATAAAGATTATGCGTTAAAAACTAACGATAAATCACAATATCTAGAAGATTATAATCAACACGTCGCAATCGTTGCGCTTTATTTAGCAGACGGAAATAAACAACAAGCAAAGCAATTTATTCTAGCAATGATTGAACAACGATACCAACCTGCGACACCAACGTTCTTAAATGCAGGACGCGCACGTCGTGGTGAATTAGTATCATGTTTCTTGTTAGAAGTGGATGATAGCTTAAATTCTATCAACTTCATTGATTCTACTGCCAAACAGCTAAGTAAAATTGGTGGTGGTGTAGCAATCAACCTATCTAAATTACGTGCCCGTGGTGAAGCTATTAAAGGTATTAAAGGTGTAGCGAAAGGTGTGTTACCTGTAGCGAAAGCGTTAGAGGGTGGATTTAGCTACGCGGATCAACTCGGTCAACGTCCAGGTGCTGGTGCTGTCTATTTAAATATCTTCCATTATGATGTTGAAGAATTCTTAGACACTAAAAAAGTAAACGCTGATGAAGACTTGCGTTTATCAACAATTTCTACTGGTTTGATTGTACCTTCTAAATTCTTTGATTTAGCAAAAGAAGGCAAAGATTTCTATATGTTTGCACCACATACGGTTAAACAAGAATATGGTGTAACACTAGATGATATTGATTTAGAAAAATATTATGACGATATGGTAGCAAACCCTAATATCGTTAAGAAGAAAAAAGATGCAAGAGAAATGTTGAATATGATTGCACAAACACAATTACAATCGGGCTATCCATATTTAATGTTTAAAGATAATGCGAATAAAGTGCATGCCAATTCAAATATTGGTCAAATTAAAATGAGTAATTTATGTACAGAAATCTTCCAGTTACAAGAAACATCAGTAATTAACGATTATGGTATTGAAGATGAAATCAAACGTGATATATCTTGTAACTTAGGTTCATTAAATATCGTTAACGTCATGGAAACAGGTAAAATTAAAGACTCTGTTCATACTGGAATGGATGCGTTAACTGTAGTTAGTGATGAAGCTAATATCCAAAATGCACCAGGCGTTAGAAAAGCAAATAGTGAGTTACACTCAGTTGGACTCGGTGTTATGAACTTACATGGTTATTTAGCTAAAAATAAAATAGGGTATGAATCAGAAGAAGCTAAAGATTTTGCGAATATATTCTTCATGATGATGAACTACTACTCAATTGAGCGTTCAATGGAAATTGCTAAAGAACGTGGTGAAGTATATCAAGATTTTGATAAGTCTGATTATGCTAGTGGCAAATATTTTGATTTCTATACATCTCAAGACTTTGAACCTAAATTTGAAAAGGTAAAACGTTTATTTGATCATATTGATATTCCAACGGCTAATGATTGGAAAGCATTACAAGAACAAGTGCAACAACATGGTTTATATCATGCATATAGATTAGCGATTGCACCTACACAAAGTATTTCATATGTACAAAATGCAACAAGTTCAGTTATGCCAATTGTTGATCAAATTGAGCGTCGTACGTACGGAAACGCTGAAACATTCTACCCAATGCCATTCTTGTCTCCAGAGACAATGTGGTACTATAAATCAGCTTTCAATACTGATCAAATGAAACTCATCGATTTGATTGCTACGATTCAAACACACGTGGACCAAGGTATTTCAACAATCTTATATGTGAATTCTGAAATTTCAACACGTGAATTATCAAGATTATATGTTTATGCGCATCACAAAGGGCTTAAATCACTATATTATACGCGTAATAAATTATTAAGCGTTGAAGAATGTACAAGTTGCGCAATTTAATTTTTAGAAGTTAATAGAATAAAGTATTAAATAGGGGAAGGTTGTAGGGTCAACACGACAAATTGATTCACCTCCTTTCCCTTTAACGAATGAGATTTGCTTTTTAGTAATTAAGGAGGATTTTTAAATGAAGGCCGTCAATTGGAATACCCAAGAAGATATGACGAATATGTTTTGGCGTCAGAATATCTCTCAGATGTGGGTAGAAACAGAATTTAAAGTATCAAAAGATATTGCAAGTTGGAAGACACTAACTGAAGACGAGAAAAATACATTTAAACGTGCATTAGCAGGATTAACAGGATTGGATACGCATCAAGCAGATGATGGTATGCCGTTGATTATGTTACACACAACAGACTTACGTAAAAAAGCAGTGTATTCATTTATGGCAATGATGGAACAAATTCATGCGAAAAGTTATTCACATATTTTTACAACTTTACTTCCTTCTAGTGAAACGAACTATTTGCTAGATACTTGGGTTATTGAAGAGCCTCATTTAAAATATAAATCTGATAAAATTATCGAAAATTATCATAAATTGTGGGGAAAAGAAGCCTCTATATATGATCAATATATTGCGAGAGTTTCAAGTGTATTTTTAGAGACATTCCTATTCTATTCTGGTTTCTATTATCCTCTATACCTAGCTGGGCAAGGTAGAATGACTACTTCTGGTGAGATCATTAGAAAGATTTTATTAGACGAATCGATACATGGTGTATTTACAGGACTAGATGCACAAAGTTTGCGTAATGAACTTTCTGAAAATGAAAAACAAAAAGCAGACAAAGAAATGTATAAATTATTAGAGGATTTATATGCAAATGAAGTCTCTTATACACACTTGCTATATGATGATATCGGATTAAGTGAAGATGTATTGAATTATGTTCAATATAACGGAAATAAAGCTTTATCAAATTTAGGTTTCGAACCTTATTTTGAGGAAAAAGAATTTAATCCTATCATTGAAAATGCTTTAGATACTTCAACTAAAAACCATGACTTCTTCTCAGTAAAAGGTGATGGTTACACATTGGCATTAAATGTAGAAGCATTACAAGATGAAGATTTTATTTTTGAAGATTAATCAGTAACAATATGATATAAATGAGATAATATCTGAGGCCTAGTTCTCAGAACGTTAGCCAGTAAATGCGTTTTAACAAATGCATTTACTGGCTTCTTTATTTATAATACTTCGTATTGTTGGCTTGCTTGCCCAACGTGCTTTGCTTGTAGAAACTGATTAACTCAGTTTCTCTGTGTTGGGGCCCTTCTTATGGAATGGTTTCAGCCTGTAGTCCTCTAAAGGCGATCTTAGATAGATAATCACTCACATAAGTTGCTTCGTGTTCCTGGGGTGCCGTCTCTAAAGTAGTTCTTTGATTTTAATCATTAGAACTACTTACTTAAGTGTGTAAACACTTAAGTTCCTCACCCCCAGCTTGTTTTGTTTGTAGATTTTCATGTTGAAAATCTCTTTGCTAGGGCCCCGCGCGCAAAAATATTCGTCATTCATCTCTAGAATTTCTTACTTAAGTGCTATTGCACTTAGGTTCATTAAAATTACTGCTCCCCTAGGAGTCTCCGCAACTATGTTTCGTTATCTATCTTAGAACTATTTACGTAAGTGTGTGCACTTAAGTTCCTCAACCCCAGCTCGTTTTGCTTGTTGATTTTCATATTGAAAGTCTCTTTGCCGCGGACCTTTTTTGGTTGTGATACGTCTGATTGTTGGCCATCATGATGAAACAACTTAACCGTGTTATCTATTATGTGTTCGGTTCGTACAATCTAAATTATTTCTTTCGATTCATGTATAAATATGAATATATCTTCAAATTACTATTGAAATTCAGGTCAGTAATCTTTAATATTGATTATAGCGACAATGATAATCATTATCGTTGATAACGACTATCATTTCAATACATATAGCAAGACGAGGAGAATAGATAGTGAAGTTTTTATTTAAGGGTTATGTTTTACTTATCATATTAGTATGTTTAACTATAGTCTCCTTATTTGTTGGGGTGAGTCAGCTCTCTCTTTCAGATATTTTCCACTTAAACGAAGAACAGCAAAATATTTTGTTTTCAAGTCGTATACCTAGAACAGTTAGTATTCTTCTTTCTGGTAGTTCACTCGCATTAGCAGGATTAATTATGCAGCAAATGATGCAAAATAAATTTGTAAGCCCGACGACGGCAGGAACAATGGAATGGGCTAAGTTAGGTATTTTAATTTCGCTTATTTTTTTCCCAAAAGGTCATATATTAATTAAATTATTATTTGCGGTTGGATTAAGTTTGGCAGGGACATTCTTATTTGTGAAATTAATTAATTTAATTCGTGTTAAAGAAGTTATCTTTGTGCCATTACTAGGAATTATGATTGGTGGTATTGTATCCAGTTTCACGACATTTATTGCCTTAAGAACTAACGCATTGCAAAGCATTGGGAACTGGATGAATGGCAACTTTGCAATTATAACAAGTGGACGCTATGAAGTTCTTTATCTTGTTGTGCCGCTACTGATTATTGCGTTTATCTTCGCAAATCACTTTACGATTGCTGGTATGGGGAAAGATTTTAGCCATAACTTGGGTGTTAGCTATGAAAAAATTATAAATATTGCATTGTTCATTACAGCTGCACTGACGGCATTAGTAGTTGTTACTGTAGGTACGCTACCATTTTTAGGTCTGATCGTACCAAATATTATTTCGATGTATAGAGGTGACCATTTAAAAAATGCACTTCCACATACACTCATGCTAGGATCAATATTTGTATTGTTCGCTGATATCGTAGGTAGATTGATTGTCTATCCTTATGAAATTAATATCGGATTGACTATTGGTGTCTTCGGAACAGTGATATTCCTAATATTACTAATGAAAGGTAGAAAGCATTATGCAAATGAGTTCTAACAAGAAAATTACCATATTAATTATTGCGACAATTTGCATGGCAGCATTTTACTTATTAGTAGGTTTAGACTATGAGATTTTTCAGTATCAATTTCAAAGTCGGTTGAGAAAATTGGTGCTTATCCTCATTGTAGGTGGTGCGATTGGGGCATCAGTTGTTATCTTTCAAGCGATTACAACCAACCGATTATTAACACCATCAATTATGGGATTGGATTCTGTTTATTTATTTGTAAAAGTGTTGCCAGTCTTTTTAGTAGGTACACAAGCTGCAGTTGTCACTAATGTATACTTGAACTTTTTTGTGACACTAATTGCTATGGTCTTATTTTCATTATTGCTATTTGAAGGCATGTTCAAATTAGGGAACTTCTCAGTATATTTTATTTTACTTGTAGGTGTGATTTTAGGGACATTCTTCCGAAGTATTACGAGTTTTATCCAGTTGATTATGGATCCTGAGTCGTTCTTAGCAGTACAAAGTGCTATGTTTGCAAGTTTTGAGGCATCTAACTCTAAACTTGTCCTTATTTCTACATGCTTATTACTTGTTTTAATTGTGATTACAGTGATATTGCGTCCATACTTAGATGTATTACTACTTGGAAGAGCGCAAGCAATCAATTTAGGTGTATCTTATGAGACAATGACGCGTTTACTTCTTATATTAGTGGCTTTATTGGTCTCTATCTCAACGGCTTTGGTTGGTCCGGTTACATTCTTAGGATTATTAACTGTAAATTTAGCACATGAATTAATGAAGACGTATGAACACAAATACATTTTGCCAGCAACCATTTTAATTAGCTGGATCAGTTTATTTTTAGCACAATGGGTTGTTGAAAATTTATTTGAAGCTACAACAGAGTTTAGCTTAATCATTGATTTAATCGGTGGTAGTTACTTCATTTACTTACTTGTCAAAAGGAGAAGTGCAAATTGATTGAGATTAAAAATTTAGATAAAGCGATACAGAATAAGCCAATTTTAAAAAATATTAACGTTGATATTCAGAAAGGTAGGCTCACCTCTCTTATAGGACCCAATGGCGCTGGTAAAAGTACCTTATTATCTGCGGTAAGTCGCTTATTTGAGTATGAAAAGGGTTCAATTAAGATTGAAGGTAAAGCAGTCGATGATTATAAAAGTGATGATTTAGCTAAAAAGTTAAGCATTTTAAAACAGACGAATCATACAGATATGAATATAACGATTGAACAATTAGTAAACTTTGGTCGATTCCCTTATTCAAAAGGACGTATGAAGAAGGAAGATTATGAACAAGTTGAGTATGCGCTAGATTTATTGCAGCTTCAAAACATTCGTCATCGAAATATTAAAACGTTATCTGGGGGTCAACGACAACGTGCGTATATTGCAATGACTATTGCGCAAGATACGGATTATATTTTATTAGATGAACCGTTAAACAATCTAGATATGAAACATTCTGTGCAGATTATGCAAACGTTACGCCGACTTTGTAAAGACTTAAACAAAACAATTGTCATTGTTCTACATGACATCAATTTTGCGTCATGTTATTCAGACGATATCATCGCATTAAAAGATGGTGAAATCGTCAAAGCAGATACAAGAGATAATGTTATTCAGACCGAGATTCTAAAGCAATTATATGAAATGGATGTTCATATTGAAGAGATCAGAGGGCAACGCATTTGTCTGTATTACGATGAAATCACATTTGACTCACTTTGTAATTAAATCATTTAACCTCATATTTTAAAGGGGTGATGCTATTAGAAGACGTAGACAAGAGAGAAGTCCATCGATACGCAGCATAAAGGTTAAATAATTTTTAGAGGAGTCGTACATATGAAAAAGACAGTCTTATTTTTAGTCTTATCTTTAGTATTAGTTTTATCAGCTTGTAGTAATGGATCAAGTAGTAACGATTCAGGATCTAAAAGTGATAGCAAAGATTCAAAAGAAACTGTAAAAATCAAAAATAATTTTGAAGCTTCAGGTGAAGAACGCGACGGTAGTGATGCTAAGAAAGTTAGCAACACAGTTGAAGTTCCTAAAAATCCTAAAAATGCAATTGTTTTAGACTATGGTGCTTTAGATGTACTTAAAGAATTAGGCGTGGCAGATAAAGTCAAAGGTTTACCAAAAGGTGAAAACAATGAATCATTACCAGATTTCCTAAAAGACTTTAAAGATGATAAATACGTAAATACTGGAAATCTTAAAGAAGTGAATTTCGATAAAGTAGCAGCCGCTAAACCTGAAGTAATATTCATTTCAGGTAGAACTGCCAATCAGAAAAATTTAGATGAATTCAAAAAAGCAGCCCCAGACGCTAAAATCGTTTACGTTGGTGCTGATGAGAAAAATCTAGTTAAAGACATGAAGAAAAACACTGAAAACTTAGGTAAAATTTACAACAAAGAAGATAAAGCTAAAGACATCAACGAAGAGTTAGATGAAAAAATCGCTGAAATGAAAGATGAAACTAAAAACTTTGATAAAACTGTAATGTATTTATTAGTAAACGAAGGTGAATTATCAACTTATGGTCCTGGTGGAAGATTTGGTGGTTTAGTATTTGATACATTAGGCTTCAAACCAGCAGATAAAAACGTAAGTAATAGTTCACATGGCCAAAATGTGAACAATGAATACATCAGTGAGCACAATCCAGATGTTATTTTAGCAATGGACCGTGGTGAAGTGGTTGGTGGTGAATCAACTGCTAAAAAAGTATTAAGCAACGACGTTATTAAAAATGTTAAAGCAGTTAAAAATGACAAAGTATATCAATTAGATCCTAAATTATGGTACTTTGCATCAGGTTCATCTACTACTACAATTAAACAAATTGATGAATTAGAAGAAGTCGTAGATAAATAGACCATTTCAAAGCATCTAAATTATAATGCTTAGGCTAAAAGTCAGTGAATGCGTGTACAAATGCATTCATTGACTTTTTTATTTAGAAAATAAGTTAGTCCTATCATGTATTAAAAAAATACGCTTATACTTCAACATTATATTCAGTATAGCTTGCAACTTTTTATTGAAAAATATTTTATAATAAAGTAATATATTTTTAAGTGATATTGATAATCGTTATCACTTAAATACAACAACAAGAGGATGTTGCAACGATGAAGAAAATAATTGTGTTTTTAGTATTAAGTCTTGCCTTAGTTTTAACGGCATGTGGCAAAAGTTCAGATAGCGATCATGGTGCCGCAAAAAAAGATGACAATAAAGACATCGTTCAAATAGAAAATAATTATAAGACACGAGGCGAGAAGAAAGATAAAAGTGACGCTAAAGAGGTTAAAGAAACGGTGGATGTTCCTAAGCATCCAAAGCGTGCAATTGTCTTTGATTACGGTGCTGTCGATGTATTGAAAACATTTGGCGTACAAGACCAAATTATTGGTTTACCTAAAGGTGAGAAAAATGCGGCATTACCTGAATTTCTTTCAGAATTTAAAGATGAGAAATACATCAATACGGGTAATTTAATGCAAATTAATTTTGATAAAGTAGCTAAAGCAAAACCAGAAGTGATTTATATTTCTGGAAGAACAGCAACCGTGAAAAATATAGATGAATTGAAGAAGGCTGCACCAAACGCCAAAATTGTTTATGTTGGTGCTAGCGAGAAAAATTATATTAATGATATGAAATCAGTAACAACAAAATTAGGTAAAATTTATGGTAAAGAAGATAAAGCAAAATCTTTAAATGACGCACTGGATAAAAAAATAGCAGATACAAAAGCAAAAGTTGAAAAAATAGATAAGAAAACGATGTACTTGTTAGTTAATGAAGGTGAGTTATCAACTTTCGGTCCAGGTGGTAGATTTGGTGATTTAATTTATAATACACTAGGCTTTAAACCGACTGATATGCATGTTAAAGCTAGCCCACACGGTCAAAATATTAATAATGAGTATATTACAACTAAAAATCCTGACATTATTCTAGCGATGGATAGAGGACAAGTTGTGAGTGGTAAATCAAGCGCGAAACAAACGTTATCTAATGATGTAATTAAAGGTGTGAATGCCGTTAAACACGGCAATGTTTATGAACTCGATCCTAAACTATGGTACTTTAGCGCAGGATCAACGTCTACGACAATCAAACAAATTGATGAATTAAATCACATTATTGAAAAATTAAATAAATAAGAAACAAATAATGGCTTAGTAACCATCTGTCAATCGTTACTAAGCCATTATTATTATAATTCAAAATATAAATGATAGTGAAATTTACAACGACTATTAAAATGTGCCTTACATTTCGGACATAGCTCTGTCATCATATAGTCTTGAATAGACATCTCATGTTTACATACACCACACATAATCGCTTTTTCATTGAATTCTTGTTCTGACCATCGTTGAATGGGGTGTGACGCATGTTCCTCATGACATTGATAACACGGGTAATATGTATTACAACATTTAAATTTAATAGCGATTACATCTAAAAATGTATGATAGTGTGTACAGCGTGTTTCATTATCTACAAGCGAACCATAGACCTTTGGCATCATTCATCGTCTCCTATCAACGTACCATGTTGTTATTCTTCAGGATGTTCTCCGATAATACGAACCTCACGATGAAGTTCAACATCAAATTTTTCTTTTACTACTTTTTGAACATGATGAATTAAATCTTCATAATCTGTAGCTGTTCCATTGTCTACATTAACCATAAATCCGGCATGTTTTTTTGAAACTTCTACACCACCAATTCGATGGCCTTGTAAGTTTGAATCTTGTATTAATTTGCCTGCGAAATGACCAGGTGGACGTTGGAATACACTTCCGCATGATGGGTACTCAAGCGGTTGTTTAGATTCGCGACGTTCAGTTAAGTCATCCATCTTAGCTTGAATATCGTCTAGTTGACCTGGTTCAAGTGTAAATGCAGCTTCAAGTACGACTAAATGTTGTTTTTGAACAATACTATTTCTGTAATCTAATTCTAATTCTTTATTAGTCAATTGAATTAAATCACCTTGTTCATTAACGCAAAGTGCGTAATCAATGCAATCTTTGATTTCGCCGCCATATGCGCCAGCATTCATATAAACGGCGCCTCCAACCGAACCAGGAATACCACAAGCAAACTCTAATCCTGTTAACACGTGGTCTCTAGCAGCACGTGACACATCAATAATTGCCGCACCGCTTCCTGCAATAATAGCATCGTCAGATACATTGATGTGATTTAATGACAATAAGCTAATTACAATGCCACGAATGCCACCTTCACGAATAATAATATTTGATCCATTTCCAAGATAAGTAACAGGGATAGCCTTCTCTTTGGCATAGCGTACAATAGCTTGGACGTCTTCATTTTTAGTCGGTGATAAATAAAAATCAGCATTACCACCAGTTTCAGTGTATGTATAGCGTTTGAGTGGTTCATTAACTTTAATAATATCTTCAGGTATTAAGGACTTTAAATCTTGTAAGATGTCTTCTTGCTTTAACATAAGTACATCCTTTCTTCTCTTCTATAATCTACCTTTTATTATAGCAATTTTGTCGATGATTTGCGAAGACGACAACGTTTTATAACTTTTGATAGATGTCTTCGAAGTATTTCTGCTTTTGATTTTCATAGGGTCTTATATAATTAATATGTTGAATGATAGAATGCTTTTTTTCTGAAAAATGATGCGCAATATCTGGCAATGTTGCAAGTGCATTGTCAACATCAATGTACTGTTTGAATAGCAAGGTATCCATTTGAATGATATGTAAGCGAATGGTTTGCTTTAAATCAATCATATTATTAAACTTTGCCATCATCACTTTCTTCTTAAAGGGATGATGGAGACGATAAAAGCCTAAATAATTCAATCGTTTCTCGTCTAAAGCTGTGATATCATGTAAATTATTTACACCCACTAAAACATCTAGAATAGGTTCAGTTGCATAATTAAAATGACGTGTGCCTCCGATATGTTGTGTGAATTTTACAGGAGAATCTAGCAAGTTGAATAGCGATGCTTTCGTAGTTTGATATAATGTATCATACTCGTTGTGTGCGTCATCTTGAATAAAAGGTTGAACGGTTGCGTACATACGTATCTCCTTTAAATGGTAAGTTTTGTCAAATTCTGAAATACTATAACACAAATCATTTTCAATATAAATAGCTTTAGGTATAATACGTGGTGATAGGAGTGCATTTATGAAGAAATTAGCAATACTTTCTATAATGTTGATATGTGGCGTATTACTCGCATCGTGTGGTAATCAAAAGCGTGCAGATTTAAATGATTTCCAAACACAACTGAATAAGGTTGAAGATGAGAAGAAAGACGTCAAAACAGTGATGGATAAAATTCATTTAAAACAATTAGACCAATTAAGCAAGACGGACACCACTGATAAGAATAAAAGAGAATTTAAAGCGTTGCAGAAGGATATAAACAAGCACTTAATTCCTGAATTTAAGAAATATGAAAAATCGGCTAAACAATTACCTGCTGAACATCAAGATGTTAAAGATTTAAAAGATAAGTATTTGCAAAATGTGAAACAAGAAAAACAATCCATCTATGACATTAAAGCCTTTGTAGATTTATGTAATAGATCAATCAAGGCGAATGAGGATATATTGGATTATACTAAACTATTTGAAAGCAATCGCTCACAGGTAGAAACACAAATTCAAAAAGCAACGAACCAAGAAGATGCGAATCAATTAACATCTAAAATTGAAAATAACAATCAGAAGTTGAAAGAGGCAGCACAAAAATATTTAGAGCGTGATGATACGACTACTAATAAAGCAATAGATGATCATATTAAGCCATTGATTGAGAAGCAAATAACAGAATTGAATCAAACGAATATTACTGATCCAAAAGTTAACAGTGCGCGTAAAAATGCTATTGAAATGTATTATAATTTATTGAATTATTATGATACGCGAGAAACAACCATCGAGATAGAGAAAAAACTTTCTAAAATTGATGTAGAAAAGTTACCGAAAACGGGTAAAGAATTAAGTAAGGATAATAGTGGATTTTACGAAGAATTGAAAAAGTTAAAAAAGCAATAAGTAGACACAGTTATTAAAATTAAAATTTTTGGTTAACAATGGACAATGAAATGTGTATAATTGAACCCATTGAGTAGTTTATAATGATTATAAAGTGCAATATGGACATAAATAATTTTAGAGGTGAATAGAATGGCTATAAAGCTGAGTTCGATTGACCAGTTTGAACAAGTACTTAAAGACAATAAATATGTATTTGTATTAAAACATAGTGATACTTGTCCAATCTCAGCAGATGCATACGATCAATTTAACAAGTTTTTATATGAAAGAGATATGGATGGCTATTATTTAGTCGTTCAAGAAGAAAGAAAACTTTCTGACTATATCGCTGAAAAGACCCATGTGAAACATGAATCTCCACAAGCATTCTATTTTATTGATGGAGAAGCAAAGTGGAACGCGAGTCACAGTGATATTAACGTATCTTCATTAGCGCAAGCTGAAGAATAATAGATCACGACTTAAGAAAGTAAAGATTAAATTCAAATAACAACCATTGTTTAAGGCTACATTTTAAAAGGACAGTAGCCGGCGACACTGAGAAGATGGCCATATCAGGCGTCTCTTAGTGCGCATCATCCTTACAGGGGGACATGAATTCAAAGTGAATTCTGCGTCACCCCTGTTTTTTATTTATGTTATTATAACTGCTATTATTATGAAAAGTAGAGACAACCCATGTATAATGTGAAAGTGAAGTCGAATATATAACATCTAAATCAATATATAAATAAAGAAAATGGCATGAGGTGATTAACAGATGAAAGTATTAGTAGCAATGGATGAATTTAACGGTATCATTTCGAGTTATCAAGCAAATCGCTTTGTTGAAGAAGCGGTAGCCAGTCAAATTGAAGATGCTGATATTGTACAAGTGCCATTATTTAATGGTCGCCATGAACTTATGGATTCGGTATTCTTGTGGCAATCAGGCACAAAATATAGAGTGAATGTCCATGATGCAGATATGAATGAAGTTGAAACAATCTATGGTCAAACTGAACAAGGATTAACTATAATTGAAGGCAATTTGTTTGTTAAAGGTCAAAAGCCAATCGAACAACGCTCAAGTTATGGCTTAGGAGAGGTTATTCTAGATGCATTGAATAACGGCGCTGCGAACATTGTTATTTCACTAGGCGGTATCGATAGTTTCGACGGTGGTATCGGTATGATGCAAGCCTTAGGTGCGAAATTCTATAATGATGAAGGAGAACTTTTGGATGCGCGCGAAGGGGCTCAAGTCATCAAATTTATTCGACGTATTGACTTTTCTGAGATACCTCAAACTTTTAAAGATGCACATATTCAAGTGATGTCTGACTTTTCTAGTAAATTATATGGTAAACATAGTGAAATTATGAAGACGTACGAAGGTTATGGAATGACACGAGATAAGGCCGCTGAAATCGATAATTTAATTTGGTACTTTAGTGAGTTGGTTAAAAATGAAATGAAAATTGCCATGGGTCCAATCGAAAGAGGGGGCGCTGGCGGTGGTATTGCAGCATTATTAAGTGGATTGTATGATGCTGAGATATTAACAAGTCATGAATTAGTCAATCAAATCACGCATTTAGATGATCTCGTATCTCAAGCTGATTTAATTATCTTTGGTGAAGGTGTAAAAGAGGAAGACCACTTACTTGAAACAACGACTTTAACAATTGCGGAATTAGCACATAAACATCATAAACCAGCAATTGCTATTTGCGCGACGGACGACAAATTTAATGTCTTTGACCAATATCAAGTTACAGCAATGTTCAATACATTTATTGAGATGCCAGAAAGCTACACAGACTTTAAAATGGGCATACAAATCAGACATTTCACTGTTCAGGCACTTAGATTATTAAAAACGACATTGAACCATGGATAAATGAATAAATGCTAATAAAAGGGAACCACAATGACCCATATGGTCATCATGGTTCCCTAATTGATGATATCTATTTATGATGATGTGTGACTTCTTGTGCAATACCAATAATGACTTGTACTGCTTTTTCCATTACATCGATTGATGCATATTCAAAAGGTCCATGGAAATTACCGCAACCTGTAAATATGTTAGGTGTTGGTAACCCTTTATAGGATAATTGTGATCCGTCAGTACCACCGCGAATAGGTGCTGTATTAGGTTCAATATTTAAATCTTTGAACACTTTTTTAGGTATATCAATAATATATGGGTGTGGTTTAATCTTTTCAGCCATATTATAATATTGATCCTCGATTGTCACCTCGACTGGGAAATCTTCGTAATGAATATTAATATCGTCGCGAATTTCTAATAATTTCTTTTTACGCAATTCAAAGGCATCTCTATCATGATCACGAATAATATATTGCAATGTCGCTTTTTCAACATTACCTTCAAATTTCATTAAATGATAGAAACCTTCATAACCTTCTGTACGTTCTGGAACCTCACTTGCAGGTAAAAGACTATGAAATTGGTGGCCTAATGATATTGCATTTACCATGATGTTTTTAGCTGACCCTGGATGTACATTGACGCCATGTGTCGTAATTTTTGCCTCTGCAGCGTTAAAACTTTCAAATTGTAACTCACCGAATTCACTGCCATCCATTGTATAAGCGAAGTCTGCATCAAAGCGTTCAACATCAAAGTGATGTGGACCACGCCCAATTTCTTCATCAGGTGTGAATGCTATGCGAATACGGCCATGTTGAATTTCAGGATGCTCGATTAAATAGTTAATGGCTTCCATAATTTCCACAACGCCAGCTTTATCATCTGCGCCTAACAATGATGTGCCGTCAGTAATCATGAGTGTATGGCCCTTAAGCTTTTTTAATTCTGGAAAAGTTTCTTGGCTCAATACACGACCCGTATCGCCAAGTTTGATTGCACTACCGTCGTAGGCTTCTACAATCTGAGGATTCACATTGCTAGCATTAAAGTCAGGTGACGTATCAACATGTGCTAGGAATCCAACAGTAGGAACGTCGGAAGAAATGTTACTTTCTAGCGTCGCAAATAGATAGCCATTGTCATCAAGGTCTGTTTCTAGACCAAAGGCTTCAAGTTCTTGTTGTAATAAATGTAATAAATCCCATTGTTTGTCAGTTGAAGGTGTGGTTGACGATTCTGGGTTAGATTGTGTATCGATTTTGACGTAACGTGATAATCTGTCTATAATCTGTGCTTTCATAGCAAGACATCCCCTTAGATTCTATTATTCATATTGTATGATTTTCTATATGTTTTACCTTTAATTTTATCATAATACTGCTTGATGCGTGTGTAAATATAGTAGAGGATTTCAGCTACTAAAATTCCGAACGCGATAGAACCAGAAATAAGTGTTACCTCTAAAAAAGTGTTTACTGCCTGTGTATAATCATTTGACACTAAATAACGTGTTGCTTCATATGCGGTACCCCCAGGTACAAGCGGAATGATACCTGGCACTATAAAAATAATCACAGGGCGTTTGTAACGACGACTCATAACATGACTTAATAATCCGAGGATTAAACTTCCAAGAAATGCGGCGCCAACTTTTCCTAAATCCATATCTACAGTGAATTGATATATGGTCCATGCAACAGCGCCTACAAATCCACAAGCTGCGAGTAGTCGCTTCGGTGCATTGAAGATAATTGAGAAGAGCACTGTAGAAATGAAACTAATTGTGAAATGGAATAAATAAAATAACATTTATACACAGCCTTTCTTAAATAATTAATAAAACGATGGCTACACCAGCACCGATGGCAAATGAAGTTAATGCAGCTTCAACGCCTCTAGACATTCCGGCTAACAATTCACCAGCCATTAAATCTCGAATCGCATTACAGATTAATATTCCGGGTACAAGTGGCATTACACTAGAAATGGTAATGATATTCTGATTCGTTGCAATACCAAGCTTAGTAAAGGTGGCTGCAATTGTGATAACGACTGCTGAGGCAACGAATTCTGAAAAGAATTTAATTTGAATAAATCGTTGTACTAAACTAAACGTTAAAAAAGCGGCCCCACCAGCTATAACAGCAATCCAGCAATCTGAAGCTACACCACCAAACATAAATAAGAAGAATCCACAGGCAATTGCAGCTGCAAAAAAGTTTAATAGAAATGAGTATTGTAACGATGCACGACGTAAATGAATCAATTCAGATTTTGCTTCATCAATGGTTAATTCATTTCTAGAAATTTTTCTAGATAAACTGTTTGTTAGTGCAATTTTCTCTAAATCCGTTGTACGTTCGCGAATTCTAATTAGTCTTGTATTTGTGCGGTCATTAAGTGAAAAGATAATGGCTGTTGACGTTACAAAACTATATGTATCATTTAAACCGTAACTATGTGCAATACGGTTCATTGTATCTTCTACACGATACGTTTCTGCACCAGCTTCAAGAAGGATTCTCCCAGCTATTAAAACTACATCAATCACCTTATTTTCATCGATAATAGTGATTGAATCTGACATAAACGGCACCTCCAGTACTTTGGATAATTAAATTTAATTTCATAGACAATTTGAAGTGTACAACTTGCACACGCAACTTGCAATAGTACGCTACGTATTCCTACCACATCTAATTCCTATTAACATGAAAAATAACGCAACGTTAAGATAGACATCATAAAAAAGTCAACATAATGAGATAACCTATATGAATCCTACTTTGATTATCTAATATGTTGACTGCTTTTAGTTTTATAATTTAATGATTGGATTAAACATTACTTGATTACGACCTTCATTTTTAGCAACATGGACCATATCATCGGCATCTTTAAAGACTTTGCGTTGCGATTTATGATCATCTTGCGTTAAGTAGCCTACACCAATAGAGACAGATAATTTAATAACTTCCTTGTTAGGTAAGTGGAATGAAGACTTTTCAACACCAGTTCGTATATTTTCAGCTAATTTAACGCTTTGATCCAATGAATAATCACGGATGACAACTGAAAATTCTTCACCACCATTACGGAAAATCTGGAATTGTTTAGGAACATAATTCTTTAATAGCTGTGACATTTGTTTCAGCACAGCATCTCCAGATTGATGTGAGTACGTATCATTAACATCTTTAAAACCATCGATATCAATTAATAATAAGGCAAGACTTTCTTTTTTCTCTTCGGCGATTTGTGATACATGATTTAAATGTCTATCAAATTCTTTCACATTTCCTAAACCAGTAAGATAGTCAAACTTATCTTCATTTTCGTAGCGTGTAACTAATGAAAAGAAGTGCCACATATCAACAAATGTAATTGCTGAAGCAATGGTTAAAACGAATGAAATAGGAACTAAAAATGCGATTTCAGTAAGGTCATATAGCGGGCTGAAGATGGATAAAATAAGTAAAATAATGACACTAATCAAATTTAAAACAACTAAAGCCACAATATCATTTTGTTTCAAGAATGGACCGACCATACTGACGATGATACCTATTACGATAAGTACTACGCCATAAAGAAGTGAGTTTCCAAATGCAAATACTTCAACTAGAGCAACAATAACTGCTGAAACTAAGGTATAACCCATATTCGTAAAACGACCTAGAAATAATAATGGGACAAACGTTAAATGAACTAAATATTCTTGATGGAATGGAATTGGATATGCTGCAAGTAGTAGGGCAACAATAGTCATCAACACCGTGACATAGCCTTTAGAAAAGACCATGATTTTATTTTCGGAATATTGTAGCCGATGGAATAAATATATTCCCGCTACCATAACTGCAACATTGTAAATGATAGATTCAATCATATTGGAATCGACTCCTTTAATTTAACCATTAGTTATTGTAAGTGAAAACTTACCATTTGTCATTAAGTTGTATCAGATATAACAAACAAATTAGATAGAATATATATACTTTCGTATTCAAATGAATAATGAAATGATATGATATAAGTTATAATATCTTTACAAAAAATTTACATTCAATTAAAAATTAAGGATAAACATAGAGAAATAGGGTAAAATAGTTGGAGTTTACTGAACGTTGTGATGAAGTGTCAGTAATTTACAACTATAGTCCAATACAAAAATGAATTAAAAGTTGTTTAAATAGAATGAATAGATAACTAGCAAATATGACAAATTAAAAAGAGATTTATTGAAGGTGAACTGATGTATACTTTACTACTTATTGCTGTGACATTGGTAATCAGTTTAATATTAACACCTATTATTATAAAGGTCTCTATTAAATTCGATTTAGTAGATAGGCCAAACTTCAGAAAAGTACATACAAAGCCAGTCTCAGTATTGGGTGGTACTGTTATACTACTTTCTTTCTTAATAGGAATTTGGCTTGGACATCCTATTGAAAGAGAAGTTAAGCCCTTAGTTTTAGGTGCTATTGTAATGTATTTAGTAGGATTAATTGATGATATTTATGATTTAAAGCCTATTTTAAAGTTAATTGGACAAATTGTCGCCGCTTCAATTGTTGCGTTTTATGGTATTACGATTGATTTTATATCCTTTCCGATGGGGCCAACGATTCATTTTGGAATATTGAGTATACCTATTACAATTATTTGGATTGTGGCGATTACGAATGCCATTAATTTAATTGATGGATTAGACGGATTAGCTTCAGGCGTATCCGCAATTGGTCTTATTACGATTGCGTTTATTGCAATTTTACAAGCGAATGTATTCATTATCATGATTTGTAGTGTGTTAATAGGTTCATTATTAGGATTTTTATGCTTTAACTTTCACCCTGCTAAAATCTTTTTAGGAGATAGTGGTGCGCTATTGATTGGGTTCATCATTGGTTTTCTATCGTTGCTTGGCTTTAAAAACATTACATTTATTTCGCTATTTTTCCCAATTGTAATTTTAGCGGTACCATTTATCGATACATTGTTTGCAATGATTCGAAGAATGCGTAATGGCCAACACATCATGCAAGCGGATAAGTCTCATTTGCACCATAAACTTCTAGCATTGGGATACAGCCATAGACAAACGGTATTGTTAATCTATTCAATAGCGATATTATTTAGTTTATCAAGTATTATTTTATACTTGTCACAACCTTTAGGTGTACTCCTAATGTTCATATTAATCGTGATTACAATTGAATTGATTGTTGAATTTACGGGATTGATCGATGATAGTTATCGCCCGATACTCAATTTAATTACAAAGAAGAATGAATCACATCATGCCAATAATGACATTGATGAACATCATAAAAAATAAAACCTTGTTTGTGAGGCTACTTAAATGATTAGGTAGTGTTACACAAACAAGGTTTTTATTAATTTGTAGGTATATCAAAGGGTAACTTTTTAACGTCTGCTTCATGCAATTCAAAATTACCAGCTGTGTGCTTATTCAAAAATGCAATAAAATCATCATATTCCGTTTGTACGACATCAATTTGATAACTGACTTTATCGGTATACGTAGTATCTCTTAAAAAATACGTTGTAGAGGCTAATTCATATTCAAACTTTCCAGTTAAATCATAATTAATGGTCACGGTAGTGGGGATGGCATCGCGCAATTCTACGCGTCCAATGTCATAAATTACATCCCTTACGGCACCACTATATGCACGAATAAGGCCACCGCCACCAAGTTTAATGCCTCCGAAGTATCGTGTAACGACAACACAAACATTATGGACGTCTAATTTTTTTAATATTTCTAGCATTGGTACACCAGCAGTCCCGCTTGGTTCTCCATCATCATTTGCTTTCTGAATGTTCATTTGATCACCAACTGTATAAGCTGAACAGTTATGCGTAGCCTCTTTATGTTGTTGTTTAACTTCGTTTATAAAAGCTTTCGCTTCATCCTCCGATGAGACAGGTTTTATATGTGCAATGAATCTAGATTTATTAATGACATTTTCAATGATATGTTCCTGTTTGATCGTAATAATAGGATCGTTCAAAGTTGTTCACCTCCAATAAATAGAAAAGATGTTTAACTTTCATTATACACGCTAATTTTTAAATGAATAAATATCTGATTATGAATTTCTTTTTCAATAAAAATAATTTATAATAACTTTGAGTATAATTGAGGAGGACTACTATGAAAATCGCAGTAATGGCAGATTCAACAGGGTATCTACCACAAGACTTTATGGACAAGTACGAGATACCTATCGCACCATTAAGTGTCGCATTTGATGATGGAGAAACGTTTACTGAGAATGATAATGTACCGATTGAACATTTTTATAATAAAATGGCCTCATCTAAGACGTTCCCTACAACAAGCCAACCGGCTATTGGAGAATGGATTGAGAACTATGAGAAATTAAGAGATAAAGGTTACACAGATATTATTGTGATTACTTTATCAAGTGGTATAAGTGGTAGTTATCAATCGGCAACGCAAGCTGGAGAAATGGTAGAAGGTGTCAATGTTCATACGTTTGATACTAAATTAGCAGCGATGATTGAAGGAAGTTATACAATATACGCGAAAGAACTTATTGACAAAGGATTTACGCCAGAAGTAATTATCGAAGAATTAGAAGAAATCCGTGAGCAAACAGGTGCTTACTTTTTTGTTGATGATCTTAAGAATCTACAAAAAAGTGGACGTATCACTGGTGCGCAAGCGTGGGTTGGAACATTATTGAAAATGAAACCTGTACTATGTTTTGAAAAGGATGGCAAAATTCATCCATTTGAAAAAGTACGTACAAAAAAACGTGCATTTAATACATTAGAAGATAATATCTTTGAAATTATTAAAGACATCGACGACGTGACTGTCTTTGTAATCAATGGTGACAAAATTGATGAAGGCAAAGACTTTTATAACCATTTAAAAGAGACGTATCCAAACATCAATGTGCAATATTCAGAATTTGGACCAGTTATTGCATCTCATCTAGGGTCAGGTGGATTAGGTTTAGGATACTTCCCAAGAAAAATCGAAATTAATTAATAACAATTCAAGTCTAAAAGTGTTGAGTAAATAAGGATTAAGACAATGAGCATTGATGTGCATTGGTGGTAGCAAAACTACGGCATACCGCCAGAAGCTTAAGATAGAATTCCTTTGTTGCAAGGTATTTCAGAAATGGAAATCAGCAAACAAAGCATGTGGGGGGTTCTATTTTAATTAAACGCGTTATATCTTATATCCGAATTCTAAATGCTTTTAGGCTTTTTTATATGAAATAAGGAGTGATAGTCAATCAAATCATATGGAAAATTAGTAGGCCCTGACGTTACGTTGACTGATGAAACAGTCATCAAAGTCACGCCTGGTATAATCGCTACAAATAATGGGTATTGCTGTCTTCAATGTGGTAATACCAATATCCATGATATGTGCGAATATGAAACATCTTTTTCAGACAAGCGTATTATATACTGTAGGTATTGCATACAGTTGGGCCGTATGGACAATATTACAGAATTTAGAATTACGCAAAGTGAACATACGATTTCTGATGGATATTATGAGTTGCCCTTTCAACTATCAGAACAACAACAATATGCGTCAAATGCGATTGTACAAGCAATTAATCAGCACCAACCTTTATTATTGTATGCTGTTACTGGCGCTGGGAAGACTGAAATGATGTTTGAAGGCATTCGTGTGGCGCGTCAACGTGGTTATAACATTGCTATAGTATCTCCAAGAGTAGATGTTGTAGTGGAAATTAGTTTACGCATTAAAGCAGCATTTATTTCAGAAAAAATTGATGTCTTACATCAAAGTAGTCAACAGCACTATAATGGTCATTTCATTATTGCAACAGTTCATCAATTATTTAGATTCAAATCCCATTTCGATGTTATCTTTATTGATGAAGTTGACGCATTTCCCTTATCTATGGATCCGCGCTTAATGAATGCAATCCAACTGTCATCCAAACAAAAGCATGGCCACATTTTTATGACGGCAACTCCTCCCAAATCCCTAATCAAGCGTTTATCAACTGCGCAAATCATCACTTTACCAGCACGCTTTCATAAACACCCACTACCCGTGCCTAAGTTCTCATATTTCAAATTGAACGTTAAACATATACAGTTTAAATTAAAGAAAATGTTAATCAATCAAATCAATGCAAACCGCTATACATTAGTATTCTTTAATAATATTGAATTAATGACAGAAACGTATAAACGCTATCGCTATTATTTTCCGGATTTAATATGTGTTTCAAGTAAAGATGCGTTACGATTTCATAAAGTTCAGGCACTTCGAAATGGTGAACATGCCATTGTTTTTACAACAACTATTTTAGAAAGAGGATTCACTATGGCGACATTAGATGTCATTGTTATCAATGCACATACTTTTGAACAGGCTGCCCTCATACAAATTGCTGGACGTGTGGGACGTAAACAGGAAGCGCCCACTGGAAACGTGGTATTTATGCATGAAGGTGTGAGCATCGCTATGATACAAGCAAAAAGAGAAATTAAAAAAATGAATCGACTAGGTATCCAACGTGGGTGGGTGAATGCCTAAGTGTATACAGTGTGGTGTACATCTAGATGAACCACTAAGTGTATTCAATTTCTATCGTGTACCTCAACGCTTATGTCAGCCATGTCTACAAATGTGGGAGAGTGTACGATTAATTAAAGATGAGCAACGTTGTCCTAAGTGTTTAAATGACAATAACAATAAAGAAGGCAAATGTTTGGATTGTCAATTTTTAGCTAAGAATTTTACATTAATGGATCAACTTTATTGCGATTATCAATATACTGGCATAATGAAAGACATCATACACCAATACAAGCTTATGAGAGATTATTATTTAGCTGAGGTTTTAGCGTCACAACTTCAATTACCACAGACAACGTATGATCTAATTGTTCCTATACCATCACCATTAGCACGTGATACACTGAGGACTTTTAATCCAGTTGCAACAGTGTTAGAAAAGATGGGCGTCAACTATGTAGATATATTAGGGACTGACTTGCGTCCTAAACAATCAAAACTAGGTAAGGTAGAACGAGCAAAAGCAATGAATCCTTTCTTTATAAAAGAGGATATAGATTTAACGGATAAAGAAATTTTACTCGTTGATGATATTTATACAACAGGATTAACAATTCATCACGCAGGGTGTAAATTATATGACAAAAATGTCAGAAAATTCAAAGTGTTTACGTTTTCAAGATAGGCTAAACGTGGTATTATAATAGTAAGAATTACCAACATAAGAGGTTAAAGGAGAGATAGCTATGATTAGATTTGAAATTCATGGAGATAACCTCACTATTACAGATGCCATCCGCAACTATATTGAGGACAAAATTGGTAAACTTGAACGTTATTTTAATGATGTGCCAAATGCAGTCGCACATGTTAAAGTGAAAACGTATCAAAATTCAACAACTAAAATTGAAGTAACAATTCCATTGAAGAATGTTACATTAAGAGCTGAAGAAAGACACGATGATTTATATGCAGGCATTGATTTAGTGACAAGCAAATTAGAGCGTCAAGTTCGTAAATATAAAACACGTGTTAATCGTAAACATAAAACGCATGGAGAACCAGAAGCGTTTGTAGCAGAAGTTCAAGAGGCACCACCAGAAACGAATGGTGAGGCTAATGCAGAAGCTACAAATGATAGCGATATTGAAATCATCCGTTCTAAACAATTTAGCTTAAAACCAATGGATTCTGAAGAAGCTGTATTACAAATGGAATTATTAGGTCATGATTTCTACATCTTCACTGATCGTGATACAGATGGTACAAGCATTGTTTATAAACGTAAAGATGGTAAATATGGATTAATTGAAACAACTGAATAATTAATTTTTACTCAGTTGATTAACTTTAAGTTACTATAAATTCAATAACATTATAAAATTTACAATGTAAGTTTGTAGTCATTGGTTGGTTAAGCATGTGACCATAAAATGTGCTATTTAGCTTTAGTCATTGTGATAAGGGTGGGACAGTGAATTCGATAAGGATTCTGTTCCACTCTTTTTGTAACTTATATTATAGTAATTCGTGGACGCTATTATCATGCTGTGCTAATGTAATGAAGTAATTGGATATTTGAAAAATTAGGCTTAGCGATTCAAAATAGAGGGAAAAGAAAGTAAGCTATTTAAGTTGTACGCAATTAAGCATTGTGCTTATATGAGTATTTAAGTATAAATTTAAAAGTATAAATGATATGATAAATTGTTGTAAGCCAAACAGTTTTTAAGCTAAAGGAGCGGACGTAATGGGATTTTTATCAAAAATTGTTGACGGCAATAAAAAAGAAACTAAACGTCTAAGTAAAATAGCCGATGAAGTACTTTCGCTAGAGGAAGATATGGCTATCTTAACTGATGAAGAAATTAAAAATAAAACAAAACAATTTCAACAAGAACTACAAGAAATTGAAGATGTAAAAAAACAAAATGACTATTTAGATAAAATTTTACCACAAGCCTATGCCTTAGTAAGAGAAGGGGCAAAACGTGTCTTCAATATGACGCCGTATAAAGTACAAGTAATGGGTGGTATCGCAATTCATAAAGGCGATATTGCCGAAATGAGAACAGGTGAAGGTAAAACATTAACGGCTACGATGCCAACCTATTTAAACGCACTTGCAGGTCGAGGAGTACACGTTATCACAGTTAATGAATACTTATCTAGTGTTCAAAGTGAGGAAATGGCAGAGCTATATGAATTTTTAGGTTTAACAGTTGGATTGAACTTAAACAGTAAGTCAACGGTTGAGAAGCGTGAGGCCTACGCACAAGATATTACGTATAGTACGAATAACGAGCTAGGATTTGACTATCTAAGAGATAATATGGTGAATTATGCTGAAGAGCGTGTAATGAGACCTTTACATTTTGCGATTATTGATGAGGTTGACTCGATCTTAATCGATGAAGCGAGAACACCTTTAATTATTTCTGGTGAAGCGGAAAAATCAACATCACTTTACACGCAAGCTAATGTGTTCGCTAAAATGCTTAAAGCAGAAGATGATTATAAATACGATGAAAAAACAAAAGCAGTTCATTTAACTGAACAAGGTGCAGACAAAGCAGAGCGCATGTTCAAAATAGAAAATTTATATGACGTGCAAAATGTGGAAGTTATTAGTCACATTAATACAGCTTTAAAAGCACACGTAACACTACAACGTGACGTAGATTACATGGTTGTCGATGGAGAAGTACTTATTGTTGACCAATTTACAGGACGTACGATGCCTGGTCGTCGATTCTCAGAAGGTCTTCACCAAGCTATTGAGGCCAAAGAAGGCGTTAAAATTCAAAATGAATCTAAAACAATGGCATCCATTACTTTCCAAAACTATTTCCGTATGTACAATAAGTTAGCAGGTATGACTGGTACTGCGAAAACAGAGGAAGAAGAATTCCGTAATATTTACAATATGACGGTTACTCAAATCCCTACGAATAAACCTGTTCAACGTGACGATAAATCAGATTTAATTTACATTAGCCAAAAAGGTAAATTTGATGCAGTTGTTGAAGATGTTGTTGAAAAGCATAAACAAGGTCAACCCGTTCTTTTAGGTACTGTTGCAGTTGAAACAAGTGAATATATCTCTAATTTATTAAAAAAACGTGGCATTAGACATGATGTATTAAACGCCAAAAACCATGAACGTGAAGCTGAAATTGTTGCCAATGCAGGACAAAAAGGTGCTGTAACAATAGCGACAAACATGGCTGGTCGTGGTACCGATATTAAATTAGGTGAAGGTGTAGAAGAAATTGGCGGTTTAGCTGTTATTGGTACTGAACGTCATGAATCTAGACGTATTGATGACCAATTACGTGGTCGTTCTGGCCGTCAAGGTGATAGAGGGGATAGTCGTTTCTATCTATCACTTCAAGATGAATTGATGGTTCGTTTTGGTTCTGAAAGACTTCAAAAAATGATGAACCGATTAGGTATGGATGACTCAACACCTATTGAATCTAAAATGGTATCACGTGCTGTTGAATCAGCTCAAAAACGTGTTGAAGGTAATAACTTTGACGCACGTAAACGTATACTTGAATATGACGAAGTGTTACGTAAACAACGTGAAATTATTTATAACGAAAGAAACAATATTATCGATTCTGAAGATAGCTCACAATTAGTAAATGCTATGTTACGTTCAACATTACAGCGTGGTGTGAACTATCACATTAGTGAAGAAGATGACAATCCGGACTATGCACCATTTATTAACTATGTTAATGATGTCTTTTTACAAGAGGGCGATCTTAAAGAAGAAGAAATTAATGGCAAAGATCCTGAAGATATCTTCGAAGTGGTTTGGGCTAAGATCGAAAATGTTTATGAAAGTCAAAAAGCAAAAATCGGTGGTCAGATGGCAGAATTTGAGCGTATGATATTATTACGTTCAATCGATACGCATTGGACGGATCATATTGATACAATGGATCAATTACGTCAAGGTATCCATTTACGTTCATATGCACAACAAAATCCACTTCGTGATTACCAAAATGAAGGTCATGAACTATTTGACATGATGATGCAAAATATTGAAGAAGATACATCTAAATTCATTCTTAAATCAGTAATTCAAGTTGATGAAGATATAGAACGAGAAAAAACAACTGACTTTGGAAAAGCACAACATGTCTCTGCTGAGGATGGCAAAGAAAAAGCTAAGAAACAGCCAATTGTTAAAGGTGATAAAGTTGGCCGTAACGACCCATGTCCATGTGGTAGTGGTAAGAAATATAAAAATTGCCACGGTAAAGAAGAATAGCTTTAATTTTTAATAATAAGTGGGAGTTGTGGAACTGAATCTACGCTCCTACTTTTTACATATCCATTTAAAAGTGCAAAGAACAAAGAATAGGAGAGATAAAAATGGAACTATCTGAAATTAAGCGAAATATAGATGAATATCGTCAGAACTTAACGCAAATTAGGGGGTCTCTTTGACTTAGAAAATAAAGAGACAAATATACAAGAATATGAAGAAATGATGACTGAACCTGATTTTTGGGATGATCAAAATAAAGCACAAGACATTATTGATAAAAATAATGCATTAAAATCAGTTGTAAATGGTTACCATGAATTAGATGAAGAAGTTGAAGATATGACTGCAACTTGGGAATTATTGCAAGAAGAGTTAGATGACGATGTAAAAGACGATTTAGAACAGAATGTACACGACTTCAAAGAGAAAGTTGATCAATTTGAACTACAATTATTATTAGATGGGCCACATGATGCTAATAATGCTATTTTAGAATTACACCCAGGTGCTGGGGGTACTGAATCTCAAGACTGGGCTAGTATGTTACTACGTATGTATCAGCGTTACGGTGAACAACAAGGGTTCAAAGTTGAAACCGTAGATTATTTACCGGGTGATGAAGCTGGTGTGAAAAGCGTAACGCTATTAATTAAAGGCCACAATGCATACGGTTACTTGAAAGCTGAAAAAGGTGTTCATAGATTAGTCAGAATTTCACCTTTTGATTCATCAGGACGCCGTCATACATCTTTTGCATCATGTGATGTCATTCCAGAATTCAATAATGACGAAATCGAAATTGAAATCAATCCTGATGATATTACGGTAGATACATTTAGAGCGTCTGGTGCTGGGGGTCAGCATATCAATAAAACTGAATCTGCCATCCGAATTACCCATCATCCGACAGGCATTGTAGTCAATAACCAAAACGAACGTTCACAAATAAAAAACCGTGAAGCAGCTATGAAAATGTTGAAAGCTAAATTATACCAATTAAAATTGGAAGAACAAGAACGTGAAATGGCTGAAATACGTGGTGAACAAAAAGAGATTGGATGGGGAAGTCAAATTCGTTCGTATGTATTCCATCCGTATTCTATGGTGAAAGACCATCGAACTAATGAAGAAACTGGTAAAGTTGATGCTGTTATGGATGGAGAAATTCAACCATTTATTGAAGCATACTTAAGACAAGCAATGAATCATAGCGATAATTAATAAAAATTGAATGATAGATTAGGGAGCGGGACAAAAATAAGATTTTTCCAAAATTCATATTGCTGTTCCGCTCTTAGCTTGCTTAACTTGTAGAATTTCTTGATGAAATACTCAGTGCTGGGGGGCCTGTCGTCAAGGATGACTAGGTTTGAAAAAAGCTTGCTTTAAGCGCATTTTCAAATCAGTTAGCTATTGCCAATTTGCAAAATAACATCATCATATTATTTATGTTCCAGGCTCTAATTATTTATAAAACATAAATAGTCGCTAAATAAATGTAAAATGTAATATTAATTATTACTAGAGTACGTCTTTTTACATGTTCTTGAAGTCCTTTTTAACCTTTATATTACAAGCCGATAACATTGAACACACATGAAATGCGGTGTGCTAGAGTATAAATTAAGAATAATATAAAACGACAAAGGAATGACAGCATGATAAATAAGACGCTTACAGTAACATTTACTTCAATTGCGGCTTTAGCAGGCTTAAGTGGTTTAGCTAATGCGCAAGAAACGACACATACAACTTCAACACATACAACATCACACCAAGCAAATGCTTATGATGGCCAAGTGGCACAAGAAACAAACTTAGGGTTAACAGATAAAGATATCGTTAAAGTTAAAGCTGGCGATACGTTATATCAAATTGCTTTATCACATCATTTATCGTTAGAACAACTCTATAGCCTTAATCCAGGTGTAACGGCATTAATTTATCCAGGTGATTTAATAGCGGTAAGTGACAAAGGTGCAGCAAAATTAGAAAATAAAGAGATTAATTATGCACAAGCATATACAGAAACAACAGGCTATAATCAAGCGGATGTAGTAGCTCAATCAGTAAGTGCTAGCACAACAAATGTGTCTAATTACAATGTTGTACCTACAAGTGCACCTGTGGCTACAACGAATGACACATACCAATCATCAGTAAATTCACCAGTATCATATCAACATATTACAACTGCCAATCAAGGTAACCGTTATAGTTACGGAAATTGTACATACTATGCATTTGATCGTCGCCAACAATTAGGGCGCGCAATTGGAAGTTATTGGGGTAACGCAAATAACTGGGCATACTCAGCGAAAAATGCTGGATTAACAGTAGATAATCGTCCTGAAGTAGGTGCAATTTTCCAAACAACTGCAGGTTATTATGGTCATGTAGGTGTTGTGGAACATGTGAATCAAGATGGTTCGGTATATGTTTCAGAAATGAACTGGAATGGACACTATAACCATGTCACTAATAGAACAATTACCAATACTTCAAGTTATAACTTTATTCACTAATAAATATGTTTAGACACTATTTTTAATATATTCAGTCGTCAGAGTTCAATGGCTATGTGAATTAGCATAGTCATTGAACTCTTTATTTTATAAGTAATGTCATTTCCTAGAAAATAATAGAACGATTAAATGTATTAACGAGGTATAGGAAACCAATTTAATCTTTAATTAAAATACTTATCACAATACATTTCTATGTAACTAGTATATATTGGAAAACAAAAGAAAATAAAATAATTGTTATGTATTGAAGTACGCTTAGTGTAAGCGACTATTTTAATAATTGATTTGCGTTTTTTGCGCATAATCGTGATTTCAAAATAAAATAATAAGGTGGAATTAATGGTGAGAAAAGTCATTTAATTACAGGAGCAACGAGTGGTATTGGTTATAAAACAGCTGAATATTTAGTAGCACAGGGCAATATCGTTTATGGCGCTGGTCGTAGAATAGAAAGCCTTGAAAATTTAAAACAAGTACATCCTTTAAAATTAGATTTAACAAATGAAGCATCGATGAAAACGGCTATCGATACAATCATCGCAAACGAAGGAAGAATTGATGTCCTCGTAAATAATGCCGGTTATGGTTCATATGGTGCAATCGAAGACGTCACAATTGAAGAAGCGAAACAGCAATTTGAAGTAAATCTATTTGGTTAAGCACGAATTACACAGCTTGTTTTACCACATATGAGAGCACAACAGTCAGGACATATCATTAATATTTCATCGATGGGTGGACGACTTACAACATATTTTGGCGCTTGGTATCATGCTACGAAATATGCATTAGAAGCTTTTAGTGATGCTTTACGAATGGAAGTAGAAGCATTCGGGATAGAAGTATCTATTATTGAACCAGGTGGGATTAAAACAGATTGGGGTATCATCGCCGCTGATAAATTAGCTGATTCTGCAAAAGGCGGTGCTTATGAAGCTACTGCGATGAAAGTGGCTGAAAGTATGAATAAGCAATATCATTCTAATTTGCTTTCAAATCCAATGGTCGTTACAAAAGCGATTTCAAAAGCCATAGATAGTAATAAACCGAAACCACGTTATCTAATAGGGTTTGCAGCTAAACCCCTTGTGCTTTTACATGCTATATTGCCAACCAAAGTATTCGATAAAATGATGAAAGCCTCAAATTCAATTTAAAGTACCACAATATAACCATTCGATAAATTGTATACATAAGACACCTCGATCGTTCATTTAAGCGTGAACAATACTGAGGCGTCTTATTTTTTATACTATTTTAACCTTCTACAATGTATAAAGAATTGACACTTCTCATAGAAATGTTGATTGATATAATAAATGTAAGTATAATCTTTATTTAATAAAACATGGAGGTAAGGTAATATGGGTGTTCATCAATACTTTAAAAGACTTTCAGATTTAGAAAAATTAATTCGTTTACCAGGTAAATTTAAATACTTTGAACATAACGTTGCTGCGCATTCTTTCAAAGTCACTAAGATTGCCCAATATTTAGCAACTGTAGAAGAATATCATGGGAATACCATTGATTGGAAAAGTTTATATGAAAAAGCATTGAATCATGATTTTGCGGAAGTGTTTACTGGAGATATCAAAACACCAGTTAAGTATGCTAAAACAGAATTGAAGATGTTATTTTCACAAGTTGAACAAGATATGGTGGACACGTTTATTAATGAAGAAATACCTGAACCTTACAAAGATATTTATCGAAAACGACTTCAAGAGGGTAAAGATGATTCACTAGAAGGTCAAATTTTATCTGTGGCCGACAAGATTGATTTACTATATGAAACGTTCGGCGAAATTCAAAAACGTAATCCTGAAGACTTATTCTTTGAAATTTATGAAAATAGTTTAGAAACAATTATGCAATTTGATCATTTAAGTTCTGTTCAAGACTTTATTGAAAATGTAATACCAGAAATGTTGACAGAGAATTTCATTCCTCGTGCAGAATTGCGAGAAACTACAATGGCGATTTTAAATCGAAGAAATGGGTGAGTTGAATGATTTGGTACGCGCTAGCTGCATTTTTTCCATGTGTACTTGTTGTGTTGTTTAGTGTCATAACACGAAGCAAGTGGGTTGGTGTGATTGTTACACTTATTTTGATAGCAGCTTCTATTTATAAAGGTTTCTTTCATAATGAGTGGATTATTTTTATCGATGTCGTTTCTTTATTAGCTGGATATGTCATCATAGATAATCTTGAATTTCATAAGCATCAAGAATAAACATTATGAAACAGAACTTTTGAATGTAAAAGTCAGTTGATTTATAGTGTAAATACACAATATGTACATTGAAGCGTAAAGATAATAAATATATGTAAGTGCGTGGCATCAATAGATGAGATATGAATCAATCACATTCATAAGTGGAATACAAAATAGCGATACATTTTTTAAAATACAAACGTAAGCGAACAAACGTTTGTATTTTTCTTTGTATATTTGATAAAATAACCTTAAGTGAGCATATTATTTCAATAATAGGTAATTAATAAGTATATCAATCTATAAGTACGACGTGTGCGTGTCACTGTTAATCTCATTACATTATGATTGTAATGTACTATGCAATTTATAAAGATCAAAACTTCGGTTTAGTACATAAATATAAGTAAATAAAACCTTTAAAAAAGTAATAGAAATGAATGTTTAATTCAAGGAGGCGCTTGTCAAAATGGTGGAACATTACCCGTTTAAATTGAATTCTGAGTTTGATCCGCAAGGGGACCAGCCACAAGCAATCGAGAAAATAGTGGAAGGTGTTAAAGAAGGTAAGCGTCATCAAACGCTGTTAGGTGCGACTGGTACAGGTAAAACATTCACGATGAGTAATGTAATTAAAGAAGTGGGTAAACCAACGCTCATCATTGCACATAACAAAACGCTAGCAGGACAACTTTATAGTGAGTTTAAAGAGTTCTTCCCGGAGAATAGGGTGGAGTATTTTGTTAGTTATTATGATTATTATCAACCAGAAGCTTATGTACCTTCAACCGATACATTTATTGAGAAAGATGCCTCAATTAATGATGAAATTGACCAACTACGACATTCTGCAACGAGTGCATTATTTGAACGTGATGATGTCATTATCATTGCCAGTGTAAGTTGTATTTATGGTTTAGGTAACCCAGAAGAATATAAAGATTTAGTAGTAAGTGTTCGAGTTGGTATGGAGATGGACCGAAGTGAACTTCTTCGTAAACTTGTAGATGTACAATATTCTAGAAATGATATTGATTTCCAACGTGGTACATTTAGAGTACGTGGTGATGTTGTCGAAATTTTTCCAGCTTCACGCGAAGAGATGTGTATTCGCGTTGAATTCTTTGGCGATGAGATTGATCGCATTCGAGAAGTCAATTATTTAACAGGGGAAGTGATTCGTGAACGCGAACATTTCGCTATTTTCCCTGCTTCTCACTTCGTAACACGTGAAGAAAAAATGAAAATCGCAATAGAGCGTATCGAGAAAGAATTAGAAGAACGATTAAAAGAATTAAAAGATGAGAACAAGTTATTAGAAGCACAACGTTTAGAGCAACGAACAAATTATGATTTAGAAATGATGAGAGAAATGGGCTTCTGTTCGGGTATAGAGAATTATTCTGTTCACCTAACATTAAGACCTTTAGGTTCAACGCCTTATACATTGCTAGATTACTTTGGTGATGATTGGTTAGTCATGATAGACGAGTCTCACGTGACATTACCTCAAATTAGAGGCATGTTCAATGGCGACCGTGCACGTAAACAAGTGCTCGTTGATCATGGTTTCCGTTTGCCAAGCGCGATGGATAACCGACCATTAAAATTTGAAGAATTTGAACAAAAAACAAATCAATTAGTATATGTCTCAGCGACACCAGGGCCATATGAAATTGAACATACTGATGAGATGGTTGAACAGATTATCCGTCCAACGGGTCTGTTAGATCCTAAGATTGATGTGAGACCAACTAAAAATCAAATTGATGATTTACTTAGTGAAATTCAAGAACGTATTGATAGGGACGAACGTGTCCTAGTCACTACATTAACTAAAAAAATGAGTGAGGACTTAACCACTTATATGAAAGAAGCGGGAATTAAAGTGAATTACCTGCACTCAGAAATTAAAACGTTAGAGCGTATTGAAATCATTCGTGACTTAAGAATGGGAACATATGATGTTGTTGTAGGGATCAACTTACTAAGGGAAGGTATCGATATACCTGAAGTTTCATTAGTAGTCATTTTAGATGCGGATAAAGAAGGTTTCCTACGTTCAAACCGTTCATTAATTCAAACCATTGGTCGTGCGGCGCGTAATGAGAAAGGTGAAGTTATCATGTATGCTGATAAAATCACCGACTCAATGCAATATGCACTTGATGAAACACAAAGACGTCGTGATATACAAATGGCACATAATGAAAAATATGGTATCACGCCAAAAACAATTAACAAGAAGATTCATGATGTTATTAGTGCTACCGTAGATAATGATGAAACAAATGACAAACAACAAACTGAACTACCTAAGAAAATGACTAAAAAAGAAAGACAAAAAACGATTGAGAATATAGAAAAAGAAATGAAAAAAGCAGCTAAAGATTTAGACTTCGAAAGAGCAACGGAATTAAGAGATATGTTATTTGAATTAAAAGCAGAAGGGTGACAGTTAAATGAAGGGACCAAGTATTGTAGTAAAAGGCGCACGCGCACATAATTTAAAAGATGTAGATATAGAACTTCCTAAAAATAAACTTATTGTTATGACAGGATTATCAGGATCAGGTAAATCATCTTTAGCCTTTGACACGATTTATGCTGAGGGTCAAAGACGATACGTCGAATCATTAAGTGCATATGCGCGCCAATTTTTGGGTCAAATGGATAAACCAGATGTGGATACAATCGAAGGATTGTCTCCAGCAATTTCAATTGATCAAAAAACGACAAGTAAAAACCCTCGCTCTACTGTAGCGACTGTAACTGAAATTTATGATTATATACGTCTACTTTACGCACGAATAGGCAAGCCATATTGTCCAAATCATAATATTGAAATTGAATCGCAAACCGTTCAACAAATGGTTGACCGTATACTTGAGCTTGAGGAACGTACTAAAATTCAAATTTTAGCACCCATTGTATCTCATAGAAAGGGTAGCCATGAGAAACTTATCTCAGATATTGGTAAAAAGGGCTATGTCCGTCTGAGAGTCGATGGCGAAATTGTTGATGTTAATGAAGTGCCAGAATTAGATAAAAATAAAAATCATACTATCGAGGTAGTTGTAGATAGATTAGTCGTAAAATCAGGCATTGAAACACGTTTAGCAGATTCAATAGAAACAGGTTTAGAATTAGCGGAAGGTAATATTACTGTCGATGTGATCGATGGCGAAGATCTTAAATTCTCTGAAAATCACGCTTGTCCAATTTGCGGATTCTCTATCGGTGAATTAGAACCTAGAATGTTTAGTTTTAATAGTCCGTTTGGGGCATGTCCAACTTGTGACGGTCTAGGCCAAAAACTTACTGTCGATCTTGATTTAGTGGTACCAGACCCCAACAAAACTTTGAATGAAGGTGCTATTGAACCTTGGGAACCAACAAGTTCTGATTTTTATCCAACATTATTAAAACGCGTATGCGACGTTTATAAAATAAATATGGATAAACCTTATAAAAAATTAACTGACAGACAGAAAAATATATTAATGCATGGTTCAGGAGATAAAGAAATTGATTTTTCTTTCCACAGTCGAAATGGAGGTACACGTCATCGAAGAATGAAGTTCGAAGGTGTTGTTGCCAACATTGACCGTCGCTATCATGAATCACCATCAGAATATACACGTGAAATGATGAGTAAATATATGACAGAATTGCCTTGTGAAACATGTCATGGTAAACGCCTAAGCAAAGAAGCACTATCTGTTTACGTTGGTGGCTATAACATTGGTGAAGTAGTGGAATACTCTATTAAAAATGCATTGAATTACTACGAAAATATTGAACTATCCGAACAAGATAGTGCAATTGCAAATCAAATATTAAAAGAAATTATTTCAAGATTATCATTTTTAAATAATGTTGGATTAGAGTATTTAACACTTAATCGTGCATCAGGTACACTTTCTGGTGGTGAAGCACAACGAATTCGATTAGCTACACAAATAGGTTCACGCTTAACAGGTGTGCTATATGTGCTTGATGAGCCGTCTATTGGTCTACATCAACGTGATAATGACCGATTAATAAGTACACTGAAAGAAATGCGTGATTTAGGTAACACACTTATAGTTGTTGAACACGATGATGACACAATGCGTGCTGCTGACTACCTTGTAGATGTCGGTCCTGGTGCGGGGAATCACGGTGGAGAAATTGTTTCTAGTGGTACACCAAGCAAAGTGATGAAAGACAAAAAATCTTTAACAGGTCAATATTTAAGCGGTAAGAAACGTATTGATGTCCCTGAACATCGTCGAGAAGTGACAGATCGCAAAATCAGTATTAAAGGTGCAAGAAGTAACAATTTAAAAGGTGTGGATGTTGATATTCCATTATCTGTAATGACCGTTGTGACTGGTGTATCAGGTTCCGGTAAAAGTTCATTAGTTAACGAAGTATTATATAAATCTTTAGCTCAAAAAATAAATAAATCTAAAGTTAAGCCAGGTGCATATGATAGTATTGAAGGCATTGACCAGTTAGATAAAATTATAGATATTGACCAATCACCAATTGGTAGAACACCACGTTCTAACCCAGCTACTTATACTGGCGTATTTGATGATATTCGCGATGTATTCGCTCAAACTAACGAAGCTAAAATTCGTGGTTATCAAAAAGGACGCTTCAGTTTTAATGTTAAAGGTGGACGTTGTGAAGCTTGTAAAGGCGATGGCATTATCAAAATTGAGATGCACTTTTTACCTGATGTGTATGTCCCTTGTGAAGTATGCGATGGTAAACGTTACAACCGTGAAACATTAGAAGTAACGTATAAAGGTAAAAATATTGCCGAAGTACTTGAAATGACGGTGGAAGAAGCTGCATATTTCTTTGAAAATATCCCAAAAATATACCGTAAATTACAAACACTTGTGGACGTTGGCTTAGGTTATATCACGCTCGGCCAACAAGCTACAACTTTATCAGGTGGGGAAGCACAACGTGTTAAATTAGCATCAGAATTGCACAAACGTTCAACTGGACGTTCTATCTACATTCTAGATGAGCCGACGACGGGTCTACACGTTGATGATATTAGCCGATTGCTAAAAGTATTGAATCGACTAGTTGAAAATGGTGATACAGTTGTCATCATTGAACATAATTTAGATGTCATCAAAACAGCAGATCACATTATCGATTTAGGACCTGAAGGTGGCGATGGTGGGGGTACACTTGTTGCCACAGGTACGCCTGAATACATCGCTAATGTACCATCGTCATACACAGGTAAATATTTAAAAACAGTACTCGAACGCGATAAAGTTGAATAACTAAACCTAGCGTCAGGAAACTATAAAGACGAAGAATGATTAATAATGCACAAGGTGGCCTAGTTATTAAATTTTAACTACAAAATCTACAAGCTAAGTAGGCTTGGAACGGGGCATTAAATCATAAAACTTACAAATTAAGTTTTCCTGACACTCGAGACCCGTATAGAATCCGGAACAAAAATAATATAATGAAGCTATTTTGCAAATTCGCAGTAGCTGACTGAACTGAGAAGACGCTTAATTCAAGCTTTTCTCAGTTCTAGTCACCCTTGCGGGGGTGGGAGAACGAATTTATTAAGAATTCTCTCCCACTCCCTTTTCATTTGAGTGTGTTGTAAAATGTGAACGAAACAAATATATTAGGAATTCTTCTTTTTTATATTAATCTTCTCTTTATTTTTGATATGATAATAGATGAATGAATTCAAGTGAAAATTTTGAGGTGAACTCATGTTAACGACAGAGAAATTAGTCAAATTACTTAAATTAGAATTATTTACAGGTGAAAAAGGATTACATAAACCGATTAAAAATACAGATATATCAAGACCGGGTTTAGAAATGGCTGGCTATTTTTCACATTATGCTGCAGATCGTATCCAACTATTAGGAACAACGGAATTATCGTTTTATAATTTATTACCTGATGAGGAACGTCACGGACGAATGAGAAAATTATGTCGTCCCGAAACACCTGCAATCATAGTGACTAGAGGATTAGAACCGCCACAAGAGTTGATAGAAGCAGCTCAAGAAATGGATACACCACTGATTGTATCCAAAGATGCAACGACAAGTTTGATGAGTCGATTAACAACGTTCTTAGAACACGAATTAGCTAAGACGACATCATTACATGGTGTATTGGTCGATGTTTACGGTGTTGGTGTATTAATCACTGGAGATTCTGGTATAGGTAAAAGTGAGACTGCACTTGAATTAGTGAAACGAGGACACCGACTTGTAGCAGACGATAATGTCGAAATTCGTGAAATAACAAAAGATGAATTAATAGGCACACCACCCAAATTGATTGAACACTTACTCGAAATTAGAGGCCTTGGTATCATCAATGTTATGACATTGTTTGGTGCAGGCTCTATCCTTACACAGAAACAAATTCGTTTGAACATCAACCTTGAAAATTGGGATAAAGATAAATTGTATGACCGAGTTGGATTAAATGAAGAAACATTACAAATTCTTGATACAGAAATCACTAAAAAAACGATTCCTGTACGTCCAGGACGAAACGTGGCAGTTATTATAGAAGTTGCAGCAATGAACTATCGCCTGAATATAATGGGCATTAATACTGCAGAAGAGTTTAACCAACGATTAAATGAAGAAATCCTAAAAAAAGGTCATCAAAGCAAGGAGAGCTAGAGCATGCTTTTAAATTTGAATTATATTGACCCTACTGCATTTAATTTAGGACCACTCTCAATAAAATGGTACGGTATCATTATTGCTGTAGGTATTCTCATTGGTTATTTTATAGCTCAAGAAAGTTTGAAATATGTTGGGCTACATAAAGATACGCTTGTTGATGTCATCTTTTATAGTGCCATTTTTGGATTCATCACTGCTCGAATTTATTTTGTGATTTTTCAATGGCCATATTACATGCAAAACCCTATTGAAATTCTAATGATATGGCATGGTGGTATAGCAATACATGGTGGTCTTCTAGGCGGATTTATTACCGGTATAATTGTATGCAAAGTAAAAAATCTTAATCCGTTCCAAATAGGTGACATTGTAGCACCAAGTATTATATTAGCTCAAGGAATTGGGCGTTGGGGAAACTTTATGAATCATGAAGCTCATGGTGGCCCAGTTCAAAGAACATTTCTTGAAAACTTACATATTCCAGAGTTCATTATCCGTAATATGTATATAGAAGGCGTGTACTACCATCCCACATTTTTATACGAATCAATATGGGATGTATTAGGCTTTATCATATTAATTACAATTAGAAAGCATTTACGTGTGGGTGAAACATTCACATCATATTTAATTTGGTATTCCATTGGACGTTTCTTCGTAGAGGGTCTAAGAACTGATAGTTTGATGTTAACAAGTAACATTAGAGTAGCCCAACTTGTTTCAGTCATTTTGATTGTGATTGGTTTAGCGCTAATGATTTATCGTCGTATTAAACATCAACCACCATTATATAAAGAGGCAGGCCCATTATCATGGCCTAGTCCTAAAGGTAAAGTAAAATAATGAGACGATTAACGAAAGAGGGTCATCATAAGATTAATCCATTATGGCGAATTTATCGTTTTGTACGTTTCCCGAGAGTGCTTAGGAATACTATGATTATTGAAATTTGTCGCTTTATACCGAATTTAAGTTGGAAAAGATGGCTATACATCCATTTATTGAACATGTCCATTGGCCAACATACAGCTATAGCCTATAAGGTCATGCCAGACTTGTTTTATCCCCAACTTATAACCATTGGCAATAATACAGTAATTGGTTATAATACTACAATATTAACGCATGAGGTATTAGTAGATGAATATCGCTATGGTCCAGTTAGAATAGGTGATCAAACTTTAATTGGTGCGAATTCGACAATATTACCAGGTGTAAATATCGGTCATCATGTGGTTGTGAAAGCCGGCACAGTTGTGTCGAAAGATATACCAGACGATGCCGTTGCATATGGCAATCCTATGCACATTCATTATAAATAAAGAGAGGTGACAAAGAATGGCGCAAAACAATGATAAAATTATTTCAATGAAATTTGATGAACCATTTTATCGTAAAATGGCGGATCAAAAATATAAAACACAAGATTTTAATAAAGCAGCAGAATACTATAAAAAAGTGCTTGATTTGTCACCACAAGATTTTGATATAAAGTTAAAGTATGCCCATTGCTTAAATAAACTTCATTTAGGTAGACGAGCAGAGCATTTGTTTTATGACAGTATTATTGAAGGGCAAAATGTAGCAGATAGCTATTATGAGCTTAGTCAATTAAACATCGACCTTAATGAGCCAAACAAGGCCTTCTTGTTTGGTATTAATTATGTGATTTTAACAGATGATAAAGATTTCAGAGAAGAATTAGAAAAGACCTTCGAAGTGTCATATATGAGTGAAGAAAAAATTCAACTCGAAGCACAGCTTTTTGCTACACAACTATTATTCCAATATTTATTTTCTCAAGGACGATTGCAAGATGCACGTACGTATATATTGAATCAAGATGATACTATTCAAGAGCATAGAGTGATTCGCAACTTACTAGCCATGTGCTATTTATATTTAAGCGAATATGATATTGCTAAAGACATGTTTGAAGCATTGCTATCAGAAGATAATTCAGATGTACACGCGTTATGTCACTATACATTGCTACTTTACAATACCAATGAAAAAGACAAATATCATAAATATCTTAAAATATTAAGTAAAGTTATGCCTATGAACGATGATGAAAGTTTTAAATTAGGTATCGTACTAAGTTATTTAAAACAATATGAAGCGTCTCAACAAATATTATTACCTCTATATAAAAAGGGGAAATTCGCTTCAATTCAAATGTTTAACGCATTGAGTTTTAATTATTATTACCTTGGAAATAAAGAACAGAGTCAATTCTTTTGGGATAAATTACTTCAAATATCTAAAGTAGATGTTGGTTATGCACCTTGGATACTAGAAGAGAGTAAACAAGCTTTTGATCAAAAGATACTACCATTGTTATTAGATGATGATAGTCATTATAGACTTTATGGTGTCTTTTTATTAAATCAATTAAATGGTAAAGAAATATTAATGACACAAGAGATTTGGTCTATTTTAGAAAAAATGAATGATTATGAGAAACTTTACCTTACGTATTTAGTTCAGGGTTTACATTTAAACAAATTAGATTTCATTCATAAAGGTTTAGTACGTTTGTATGAAATGGATGAAATACACAAGGATACGGAATTATTTATAAGTTGGATTGATAAAGGCGAAGGTTTAATTGCGAATGAAGTTGATTTAAGCGAAGTTGATAGATATGTAGCTGCACATGCATATTTATATCATCGTTATTATCATAGTCATGTAACTAAAAAGAAAATCATGACATTGTTTAATGTATCGCGTTACAAGTTAGATAGTGCGATTAATCAATTATTGAGCATATAAATTTAAAGATTTCAAATAATAATATATAATGCGCATGATATTAAAAACGTAGGAGGCATAGAAATGACAGAAGTAAATTATGATGTTGCAATTATCGGCGCAGGACCTGCTGGTATGACTGCAGCAGTTTATGCATCACGTGCAAATTTAAGCACAGTAATGATTGAACGAGGCATGCCTGGTGGCCAAATGGCTAACACAGAAGAAGTAGAGAACTTCCCAGGATTTGAAATGATTACAGGTCCGGATTTATCTACCAAAATGTTTGAACACGCTAAAAAATTTGGTGCCGAATATCAATATGGAGATATTAAATCTATTGAAGATAAAGGTGACTATAAAGAAATTAACCTAGGTAATAAAGAAATAACAGCACGCGCTGTGATTATTTCAACAGGTGCCGAATATAAAAAAATTGGTGTCCCTGGAGAACAAGAACTAGGTGGACGCGGTGTAAGTTATTGTGCAGTGTGTGATGGCGCCTTCTTTAAAAATAAAAACTTATTTGTAATAGGTGGCGGTGACTCTGCAGTTGAAGAAGGAGCATTCCTTACTAAATTCGCAGACAAAGTTACCATTGTACACAGAAGAGATGAATTAAGAGCGCAGAAAATCTTACAAGATCGTGCGTTCAAAAACGACAAAATTGATTTTATCTGGAGCCACACATTAAAATCTATTAACGAAAAAGATGGTAAAGTAGGCTCTGTAACACTTGTTTCAACTAAAGATGCCTCAGAACAAACGTTAGATGCAGATGGTGTATTCATTTATATTGGTATGAAACCATTAACAGCACCATTTGTTAATTTAGGAATTACAAACGACATGGGCTATATTGTAACGGAAGACAATATGAGTACTACAGTACCAGGTATTTTTGCTGCTGGAGATGTAAGAGATAAAGGCTTACGACAAATTGTAACAGCAACTGGTGATGGTAGTATAGCAGCTCAGAGCGCTATTGATTACATTGAAGAATTAAAAGATAAAGAAGAAGCATAATTAAGCAAGGCTAGAACATGTCATCACATTTGATTGTGATTTAAACATGGGTTCTAGCCTTTTTTAATGGGTGCGTAAACTACTAACTACTTATATCGCATTAATCGTTACGATAAGTCGTTCATATGATATTATGAAGGTAAATTAACTATAGTCGTGAACGTATATTGACGTTAAAAAGATGAACTAGGCGGTGTCAAAATGACGAACCATAATGAAAATGAAATGAGTAAAAGTGAACTATTAGTAGTAACAGGTCTATCAGGTGCTGGTAAATCCGTAGTTATCCAATGTTTAGAAGATATTGGTTACTTCTGTGTTGATAACTTACCTCCGATATTACTTCCCAAATTTGTTGAACTAATGGAACAAGGAAATCCTTCTTTGCAAAAAGTAGCAATCGCGATTGATTTAAGAGGGAAAGAATTATTCAAGTCGTTAGTGGAAGAAATTGATGCAATTAAAAGTAGAAATGATGTTATTGTAGATGTCATGTTTTTAGAAGCGGAAACGGAGAAGTTAATCTCGAGATACAAAGAATCTAGACGTGCACATCCTTTGAATGAAAATGGTCAAATGTCATTAATAGATTCAATTTTAGAAGAAAAGCAATTGCTTAGTAATATTCGCTCAATTGCTAATTACATCGTAGATACAACACAATTGAAGACGAAAGAGCTTAAAACAAAGGTTAAAGAAAAATTCCAAGATGACAATTTTAAATCATTTAGTATTAATGTTTCAAGTTTCGGATTTAAACATGGCATACAAAAAGATGCAGATTTAGTGTTCGATGTTCGTTTCCTTCCAAATCCTTATTATGTTGAAGACTTAAGACCGATGACGGGAGAAGACGAACCCGTTTATCATTATGTTATGAAATGGAAAGAAACTGAAATATTTTTCGAAAAATTAATGGATTTATTGAAATTTATGATACCAGGTTACAAAAAAGAGGGTAAATCTCAATTAGTGATTGCAATAGGTTGTACAGGAGGTCAACACCGATCTGTTGCGTTAGCTAAACGTATTAGTGAAGAATTAACAGACATATTTGATTATAATGTTTATGTTCATCATAGAGATGCACATATCGAAAGTGGCGTGAAAAAATGAAACAATTAAAGATTGTACTTATAGGCGGTGGAACAGGTCTATCAGTATTAGCAAGGGGATTAAGAGAGTACCCCATCGATATTACAGCCATCGTTACTGTAGCGGATGACGGTGGTAGTACTGGTAAAATCCGTAGTGAAATGGATATACCAGCACCAGGCGATATTAGAAATGTTATTGCAGCATTAAGTGATGCAGAACCAGTCATAGAAGAGTTGTTTCAATATCGTTTTAAAGAGAATCAAATTGAAGGACATTCACTTGGCAATTTATTATTAGCAGCTTTAACCAATATCAAGAATGACTTTGGTCATGCGGTAAAAGAATTAAGTAAAATATTAAATATTAAAGGCAAAGTGATTCCATCTACAAACACGAATGTGATGTTAAATGCAGTGTTAGAAGATGGAGAAATTGTACGCGGCGAATCTCAAATACCAAAGAAAAACAAACGTATTGAGCGTGTCTTTTTAGAGCCTGAAAACGTTGAGCCTATGGAAGAAGCGATTGACGCACTAGAAGATGCAGATTTAATCGTACTTGGACCTGGTTCGTTATATACTAGTGTGATTTCAAACTTATGTGTTAAAGGTATGTCGGACGCTATCTTACGCTCAAATGCGCCTAAATTATATATATCTAATGTTATGACTCAACCTGGAGAAACGTCGGATTACGATGTTATGGATCATATTCAAGCGATACATAATCATGCTGGCAGTGACTTTATCGATTATGTCATTTGTAGTAATGATAAATACGATGATAATGTTTTAAAACGTTATAAAGAGCGTAATGCCAAACCAGTTGTTATGGATGAACATAAAATAACGGATCATAACATTAAGATCATTACGTCATCGAATTTAGTTGAAATCTTAGATGACCATTTAGTGCGTCATAATACGAAAGTTTTAGCGAAATTAATCTATGATTTAGCCCTTGAATTGACAAGTACGATTCAATTTAGACCGAAAAAATAACACTTCTAATCGGCAGTATAACTATGGTATGATAAAGAGCGTATGTGTATTCATGTATGCGTAGAATAACGTGTAACAATATAGGATGTTAATTACATGTATATATAAATTTGATTAGAGGGGGAAATGTGATGAGTTTTGCGTCAGATATGAAAAATGAATTAACACGCATTGAAGTTGACGAAAGCAATGCTAAAGCAGAGCTTAGCGCATTAATTCGTATGAACGGTGCACTTAGCCTATCTAATCAACAATTCGTAATTAATGTTCAAACAGAAAATGCTACGACTGCTAGAAGAATTTATTCATTAATTAAACGCATTTTTAATGTAGAAGTTGAAATTCTTGTGCGTAAAAAAATGAAATTAAAGAAAAATAATATTTATATTTGTCGTACAAAAGTACGTGCGAAAGAAATTCTGGACGAACTAGGTATTTTAAAAAATGGTATTTTCGTTCATGATATTGATGCTAGCATGATTAAAGATGATGAAATGCGTAGAAGTTATTTGAGAGGCGCATTTTTAGCTGGAGGATCTGTAAATAATCCTGAAACATCATCCTATCATTTAGAAATATTCTCTCAATATGAGAATCATTCTGAAGGTTTAACTAAGTTAATGAATAGCTATGGCTTAAATGCTAAACACTTAGAACGCAAAAAGGGTAGCATCGCTTATTTAAAAGAAGCCGAAAAAATATCTGATTTTCTTAGTTTAATAGGTGGATATCAAGCATTATTGAAGTTTGAAGATGTGCGAATTGTTAGGGATATGAGGAATTCAGTGAATCGTTTAGTGAATTGTGAAACTGCAAATCTTAATAAGACGGTAAGTGCCGCTATGAAACAAGTGGAAAGCATTCAATTAATTGATCAAGAAATTGGACTAGATAATTTACCAGATCGCTTAAGAGAAATTGCAAAACTTCGAGTCGAGCATCAAGAAATCTCCTTAAAAGAACTAGGAGAAATGGTTTCAACTGGTGCTATATCAAAATCTGGAGTAAATCACCGCTTAAGAAAGCTAAATGAACTTGCAGATAAAATTCGAAGTGGCGAAAAAATTGAATTATAGGTATGAACTCGTCACATAGTGGCGAATTTTTTTGTAAGAGATTAGGTTCTTAACACGTTTATGGCATTTAGTATTCTATAATAGTTGAATGACAGGCAGACTAAAAAGAGCCTGGGACATCAATAATATAGTGATACTATTTTGCAAATTCGCAGTAGCGGACTAAACTGAGAAGGCACTTAAATCAAGCTTTTCTCAGATCTAGTCATCCTTGCGTTCGGCGGGGCCCCAGCAAAGATCATTTTACTAAGAAATGCTACAAACAAAGCAAGCTGGGAGCGGACGACGAATTTCAAAAGCATTCTGTCCCACTCCCATAATGTAAAAAATATATGCAATTTAAAACTATTAGCCCCCTCGAGAGGAGTCGAACCTCTATTTTAAGAACCGGAATCTTACGTGCTATCCGTTACACTACGAGGAGATATAAAGTAACAAAGACAAAATTCTGTACTATTTATCAATTTAAAAGTACAATCTGAATGTATGTTTATAGTGTACAAAATATAATAAAATAAGGTCAAATTTTCTTTGTGCTATATGAGTTTAAATTTTGACCATTTTTGACTTTTCATGTAGAATACTAAATAACAGTTAATCATAAGGAGGAAATATAAATGAATTTAATTCCTACAGTAATTGAAACAACAAATCGCGGTGAACGTGCATACGATATTTATTCTCGTCTATTAAAAGACCGTATTATTATGTTAGGTTCTGCAATTGATGATAACGTAGCAAATTCAATTGTATCACAATTATTATTCTTACAAGCGCAAGATTCTGAGAAAGATATCTACTTATATATTAATTCACCAGGTGGTAGTGTCACTGCTGGTTTTGCTATTTATGATACAATCCAACACATTAAACCAGACGTACAAACTATTTGTATCGGTATGGCTGCATCAATGGGTTCATTCTTATTAGCTGCTGGTGCAAAAGGTAAACGTTTCGCATTACCAAATGCGGAAGTTATGATTCACCAACCATTAGGTGGTGCACAAGGACAAGCAACTGAAATCGAAATCGCTGCTAACCACATTTTAAAAACACGTGAAAAATTAAACAAAATTTTAGCTGAACGTACAGGTCAAAGTATTGAAAAAATACAAAAAGATACGGACCGTGATAACTTCTTAACAGCTGATGAAGCTAAAGCATATGGCTTAATCGATAATGTTATGCAGCCTGAAGATTAATCATTAATGTTAAATTATCATGAAAAATGAGTCCGGGACAAAAATTATATAATGAAGCTATTTTGCAAATTCGCAGTAGCTGACTGAACTGAGGAGGCGCTTAATTCAAGCTTTTCTCAGTTCTAGTCACACTTGCGGGGGTGGGACAACGAATTTAAAAAGAATTCTGTTCCACTCCCATTTTTTTATGATTTTTTTGAAGTGCTTTTTAGGAGAAGTCGAACCGAAATCACAAGTAAAATAGCACCAATGAATATGAAGAAAATTGACATTAATATAATTACAAAATGATGTTCGAAGGCAAAAATGCCATTTAGTATCAGAAATAGACTAGCGATGATTAATAAAATATACGTTAATTTCTCGTCGTTCATGATTCAAAACTCCAATAACTATGCATCGATTAAATCTTCGAAAGCAATTTTTAAGTTAGGATAATTAAATGTAAAGCCAAGTGCATCCAATTTGTTTGGTAATATCTTTTGCGTATCTAAGACAACTGTAGACATTTCACCAAGTGCGATTCGCATCAAGAACGATGGAACCCATGTTTCATGAGGGCGGTGCATGACACGTGCAAGTGTATATCCGAATAGATTTTGACGTTCAGCCATAGGTGCAGCCATATTGAAAGGACCTTGGGCTTTAGGATGGTCGATGGTAAATAGAATTGCACGTACTAAATCATTAATATGAATCCAAGAATACCATTGGAATCCAGAACCTAATTTGCCCCCTACAAAAAATTTATAAGGCAGTTTCATCGTTTGTAATGCGCCACCATCATCAGATAAAATCATGCTGAATCTTCCTAGTACGACACGTGTACCAAATGATTCAAAACGTTTGGCAAAACGTTCCCACTGATAAACGACATCAGATAAAAAGTCGAAGGGAAGTGTTTGATATTTTTCAGTATACGTTTGATATAAACTTGGTGGATAATAGCCCATCGCACTCGCATTGAAGAGGACTTCAGGTTTATGGTCGCGATTGCTGAATAAATCAACGAGTGCTTGTGTTGATTCGATACGGCTAGTCATGATTGATTGTTTGTATGATGGTGTCCAACGTTTATTTAAAGTTGCACCAGCTAAATTGATAACTACATCTATATCTGGAACTTGAGATGTCCAACCGTCTTTTGACCAATTAATATATGAAATTTTAGGATCATCACTTTGCTTATCGCTACGAGTTAATATTGTAATGTGTACATCGCGATGCTTTAACTCGTTTACTAATTGACTGCCTACCATTCCAGTTCCGCCAGTTATTAAGAATTGCTTCATATTTACACCTCTATTAATTTATTGTATTTGAAAAGACGTTCTACGATTGTCGTTCAACGATCGTTGTTCAAAAAATGTACAACGATTAGTCAATAATATGTCATTTACTATGCTGTAAACAGGATTTAATTTTACGAAGGTTAAGTTATAATAAATTTGTACCTTCGATATAGTAGATTTCAATAGCTTTGAGTAAATTGAGTATACCCCATAGACTACGCAAAATAAACGAAGGTCAATTTTGACTCCCTTTAGTAGAAGCCCATGCGAGCATCGTATGGGCTTTTTGTATATCTATTATAGTACTAATTAATGTAGATTAAGAATAATATGATTAAAGGAATGAAAATGATTGATAATAGCAAGAGGTCAAGACGAGACGTGTTGCTATCATCATAATTATCATTATTTAACATCATTGACTTTAATCCACGTTTAGGTGCTTTGTCTTCTTCAAAGATATCATCAGAAACAATTTTCTTCATTTATCTCACACTCTCGAATTATAATTAAATTATATTTGCATAATTGATGTTTGTAATTACTTATGATGTTATCATATATAAGTAATTATGTATCAATTTAATTTATGTCTTAATCCTTTTTATATCATTTTCGTGTGAATGACTGTAAAATAATTTGCTACATATAGGGACTAAACAAATTGAATATATTAAAGTGAGGTAACTTATGTCTAAGAACAATAGAAATAGAGATGACTTTGGTGAACCGGAAAAGAAAAAAATGAGTGGCATTTCGAAACTGATTAGCACGATTATAGTCTTATTATTATTAAGTGGCTTGGCTTTTGCGATTTACGCATTTGTTGATCATTCTAACCGATCAAGTGAACGCTTAAATAATCAATCAACTGAAGAGAAAAAAGACAAGAAAGATAAAAAAGATAAAGAAGAGAATGACAAAAAATCGAGTGAAGAACGTTCGAATGTGACGCAGGAAACTGTTACGCAACAAGCACCTCAAACTCAACAACGTCAGACTCAGCAAGCAACGCCTTCAACACAAGAAAGAACTAAACAACCATCAACTGAAGAGAAACAACGTACAAAACAAGATACTAAAGAAGAAAAAACTCAAGAGAAAACAACTAAAGAAGAGGCTACTACTGAAGAAAGCCGTACAAAAGAACAGGCAACACAAGAAAATAATAGCAATCGCAACAACAATAGAAATACGAATGAGTCAAATACGAATAAACCAAATCGTACTCAATCAAGCACACAAACTAGAACACAACAATCACCGCAAACACAACAACGTTCAACAACGCAACCATCTACGCAGCAATCAACTTCAAGACAAACGACACAACGAAATGCTACGTCTACACAAAGCCAATCAAACCAACAATCATCTAATAATAATTAGTAGCATCATGGGTCTTGATTAAGACCTGTAATATTAGTATGATTTAAACCCATTAACTAGCAATGAATTAACGTTAAACATCGATGGTTAAAGGGGATGCAAGTGATGATAGCAGTCTTATGAGATTTCTCATGAGGCTGCTTTTCTTAATTTAGTCATCAATAGTATGATGACAAAGCGCTAGAATGAATTTGTACCAATATGACATCATTACCGAGCTCCTTATCTTTAAAACATCCAATTCATTAAAAAAGTAAAAATGATAGAAAGTAAAATAGAAATAAAGATTGAAGAAAGGCAACCAAACGGGCAACCACAACCATACCGATACCTAACGGAATAATGCGCTCGATCAGTAGGCTGCGAATGATTAAAATAGTCATCATCTTTATATCTTCGATCATTTGGATCAATAACCTCAACATGATTATCCTCTTCGCGAGCCATTTTTTCTCCTCCTTTAAATGAAGTGCTTCTATTGTAAATGAGAACAACTTGCATAGGAAAGTATTTTGCAAAAGAATAATTATTAAACTTTGAGGGTAATACTATAAAATAAGAGATAAATTATACTTTTTATTATGCATATAGTAGGTTTATTCTACTTAATTTGGGAAATTTTACAGATAATTTTAAATATTAGAGTTTTTCTCTTGCATTTTCATCAACACAATAGTACTATTGCAAGTGTAAAGAGGTTAGATTTTGTCCCAGGCGGGACACAAATAGTCAAACCGCTTTTATACTATTGGTTACCTTTTAGACATAAAGGAGGAAGGTAGTAGTGAAAGACTTGATTAAAATTCAACAGAAGTTGATACCTGATCTCGTGGATAAAATGTATCGACGCTTTTCTATCTTAACTACTATCTCAAATAATCAACCAGTAGGTAGAAGAAGTTTAAGTGAACATATGGATATTACTGAACGTGTCTTAAGGTCTGAAACAGATATGTTGAAGAAACAAGATTTAATCCAAGTTAAATCAACTGGAATGGAAATCACTGAAGAAGGTAGATCTGTTTTAAATCAGCTTAACGAATATTTCAATATTTATACTGATGATAATCAATTAGCTGAACAAATTAAGACCACTTTCGGTATTAAAGAAGTTCATGTTATACCTGGTGATGCAGATGCTCACGAGAACGTAAAATCAGAAATGGGGAGACAAGCTGGTCAATTACTTGAAAGCATCCTATATGAAGATGCGATTGTTTCAGTAACAGGTGGTTCGACGATGGCAAATGTTAGCCGTGCGATGCATCTTTTACCATTTAATGTGTTTTTTGTTCCAGCGCGTGGTGGCCTTGGAGAAAATGTTATCTACCAAGCTAACACGATTTCAGCGAGCATGGCGCAACAAACAGGTGGGTATTATACAACGCTTTACGTACCAGATAATGTAAGTGAATCAACGTATAATACACTTCTAATGGAACCTTCTGTGGTTCATACATTAGATAAAATCAAACAAGCAAATATAACAATCCACGGTATTGGTGATGCGCTGAAGATGGCGCATCGTAGACAATCGTCAGATGAAGTGATTGAAAGCCTTCAACATCACCAAGCCGTTGCAGAAGCTTTCGGTTACTATTTTGATGCTCAAGGCAACGTAGTCTATAAAGTAAAGACGATAGGACTACAACTTGAAGATTTAGAAACCAAAGATTTTATATTCGCTGTTGCCGGAGGTCAATCTAAAGGAGAAGCAATTAAAGCTTACTTAAGTATTGCCCCTAAGAATACAGTATTAATTACTGATGAAGCAGCAGCAAAAGTAATATTAAATAAGTAATAAAAAGTTAATAGCTTTTTAAATATCATTTTAAAGGAGGCCATTATAATGGCAGTAAAAGTAGCAATTAATGGTTTTGGTAGAATTGGTCGTTTAGCATTTAGAAGAATTCAAGACGTAGAAGGTATTGAAGTAGTTGCAGTAAACGACTTAACAGACGACGAAATGTTAGCTCATTTATTAAAATATGACACTATGCAAGGTCGTTTCACAGGAGAAGTTGAAGTTATTGATGGTGGTTTCCGCGTAAATGGTAAAGAAGTTAAATCATACGAAGAACCAGATGCAAGCAAATTACCTTGGGGCGATTTAGATATCGACGTAGTATTAGAATGTACTGGTTTCTATACAGATAAAGAAAAAGCAGAAGCACACATCAATGCAGGTGCTAAAAAAGTATTAATCTCTGCACCAGCTAAAGGTGACGTTAAAACAATCGTATTCAACACTAACCACAATGACTTAGATGGTTCAGAAACAGTTGTTTCAGGTGCATCATGTACTACTAACTCATTAGCACCAGTTGCTAAAGTGTTAAGTGACGAATTTGGTTTAGTTGAAGGTTTAATGACAACTATTCACGCATACACTGGTGACCAAATGACTCAAGATGGTCCACATAAAAAAGGCGACAAACGTCGTGCGCGTGCAGCAGCTCAAAACATCGTACCAAACTCAACAGGTGCTGCAAAAGCTATCGGTAAAGTTATTCCTGAAATCGATGGTAAATTAGACGGTGGTGCTCAACGTGTACCAGTTGCTACAGGTTCATTAACTGAAGTAACAGTTGTATTAGAAAAAGACGTTACTGTTGAAGACGTTAACAAAGCAATGAAAAACGCTTCAAACGAATCATTCGGTTACACTGAAGACGAAATCGTTTCTTCAGACGTAGTTGGTATGACTTACGGTTCATTATTCGATGCTACTCAAACTCGTGTAATGTCTGTTGGTGACCGTCAATTAGTTAAAGTTGCAGCTTGGTATGACAATGAAATGTCTTACACTGCTCAATTAGTTCGTACTTTAGAATATTTAGCAGAATTATCTAAATAATTTAGAAGCATAGTTAAATAAACTTGTGCTCAGTATAGATGTACGATTCAAAGTACACTTGTACAAATTATTGAAATAAGTTAGCTTATGAGTAAGCGGGGAGCACTAACGCTTCTCCGCTTATTTTTATATTAGTAATTCCTATTTAGAGGAGGAAATTATAATGGCAAAAAAAATTGTTTCTGATTTAGAATTAAAAGGGAAAGTTGTTCTTGAACGTGCTGATTTCAATGTACCTTTAAAAGACGGTAAAATCACAAATGATAACCGTATTGTTCAGGCTTTACCAACAATTAAATATATCATCGAACAAGGTGGTAAATTAGTTCTATTTTCTCACTTAGGAAAAGTTAAACAAGAAAGTGATAAAGAAGGTTTAACTTTAAAACCTGTTGCTGATGCTTTATCAGAAAAGTTAGGTAAAGAAGTCACTTTCGTACCTGAAACACGTGGTGAAAAATTAGAAACTGCTATCAAAAACTTAAAAGAAGGCGATGTATTATTAGTTGAAAATACACGCTTTGAAGATTTAGATGGTAAAAAAGAATCTAAAAACGATCCTGAATTAGGTAAATATTGGGCTTCATTAGGTGATGTATTTGTCAATGATGCTTTCGGTACAGCACACCGTGAACACGCATCTAATGTCGGTATTTCTACACATTTAGAAACTGCAGCTGGTTACTTAATGGAAAAAGAAATTAAATTTATCGGTGGTGTTGTCAACGACCCACACAAACCAGTAGTTGCTATCTTAGGTGGCGCTAAAGTATCTGACAAAATCGGCGTCATCAAAAACTTAGTAAATATTGCTGATAAAATTCTTATCGGTGGCGGAATGGCGTATACTTTCTTAAAAGCGCAAGGTAAAGAAATCGGTTTATCATTATTAGAAGAAGATAAAATCGACTTTGCTAAAGCATTACTTGAAAGTAACGGCGATCAAATCGTTTTACCAGTAGATGCAAAAGTGGCAAAAGAATTCTCTAATGATGCTGAAATCACTGAAGTATCAATAGACAACATCCCTTCAGATCAAGAAGCAATGGACGTTGGACCTAAAACTGTTGAGTTATTCTCTAAAGAATTAGAGGGTGCACACACAGTTGTTTGGAACGGACCTATGGGTGTATTTGAATTCAGTAATTTTGCTCAAGGTACAATCGGTGTATGTAAAGCCATTGCTAACTTAAAAGACGCTACTACTATTATCGGTGGTGGTGACTCAGCAGCAGCTGCAATTTCTTTAGGTTTTGAAGATGACTTCACACATATTTCTACTGGTGGCGGTGCATCATTAGAATATTTAGAAGGTATTGAATTACCAGGCATTAAAGCGATTAATAACAAATAATCGTCTTATGAAAATGTCTACGTTTTTCTAAACATTTTCTAGGGAAAATGCATAAAGCATGAGACGTTACGTCTTAAAAGATATTTAACGCTAAAATTACAATTTAAATATATAGGAGTGTAATCAATGAGAAAACCAATCATAGCTGGTAACTGGAAAATGAACAAAACAGTTAAAGAAGCTAAAGACTTCGTTAATAACTTACCAACATTACCTGATGAAAAAGAAGTTGAATCAGTAATTTGTGCACCAACAATCCAATTAGATGCACTAATTTCATTAGTAAATGATGGCAAAGCAAAAGGATTAAAAATTGGTGCTCAAAACACTTATTTTGAAGATAATGGTGCATTCACAGGAGAAACATCTCCAGTAGCATTAGCTGACTTAGGTGTTAAATACGTAGTTATCGGACATTCAGAGCGTCGTGAATTATTCCATGAAACAGATGAAGATGTGAATAAAAAAGCACATGCTGTATTTAATCATGGTATGACACCAATCATTTGTGTTGGTGAAACAGATGAAGAACGCGAAAATGGTAAAGCTAATGAAATCGTTAGTAACCAAGTTGAAAAAGCACTAGAAGGTTTATCAGAAGAACAACTTAAAGAAGTTGTTATCGCATACGAACCAATTTGGGCAATCGGTACTGGTAAATCAGCTACTTCTGATGATGCAAATGAAATGTGTGCACACGTTCGTAAAACAGTAGCTAAAGTAGCAAGCCAAGACGTTGCTGATGCAACACGTATTCAATATGGTGGTAGTGTTAAACCTAACAACGTTAAAGAATATATGGCTCAATCTGACATTGATGGTGCATTAGTAGGTGGCGCATCATTAAAAGTTGAAGATTTCGTACAATTGTTAGAAGGTGCAAAATAATTATGGCTAAACAACCAACAGCTCTAATCATTTTAGATGGTTTCGCTAATCGTGAGAGTGAACATGGTAATGCTGTGAAACAAGCGAACAAACCTAATTTTGATCGTTATTACAGTAAATATCCTACTACTCAAATTGAAGCGAGTGGTTTAGACGTAGGTCTTCCTGAAGGTCAAATGGGTAACTCAGAAGTTGGTCATATGAACATTGGTGCAGGACGTATCGTTTATCAAAGTTTGACACGTATCAATAAATCAATCGCTGATGGTGATTTCTTTGAAAATGATGTATTAAATAATGCTGCACAACATGTTAAAGACCACAATTCTGCATTACATGTCTTTGGATTATTATCTGATGGTGGTGTACACAGTCACTACCAACATCTATTTGCATTATTAGAATTAGCTAAACAAAAAGGTTTAGATAAAGTTTATGTACATGCATTCTTAGATGGTCGTGACGTAGATCAAAAATCAGCACTTAAATACATTGAAGACACAGAAGCTAAATTTAAAGCATTAGGTGTAGGTCAATTTGCATCTATTTCTGGTCGTTATTATGCAATGGACCGTGACAAACGTTGGGACCGTGAACAAAAAGCATATAATGCGATTCGTAACTTTGAAGGTCCTTCTTATGTATCAGCTAAAGAAGGTGTTGAAGCTAACTACGCTAACGACTTAACGGATGAGTTTGTTGAACCATTTATTGTTGAAGGTCAAAATGATGGCGTGAACGATGGAGATGCAGTTATCTTCTTCAACTTCCGTCCTGACAGAGCAGCACAATTATCAGAAGTATTTACTAACAAAGCCTTTGATGGTTTCAAAGTAGAACAAGTTAATGACTTATACTATGCAACATTTACTAAATACAATGACAATGTAGATGCTGAAATTGTCTTCGAAAAAGTTGATTTAACGAATACAATTGGTGAAGTTGCTCAAAATAACAACTTGAAACAATTACGTATTGCTGAAACAGAAAAATATCCACACGTAACATACTTTATGAGTGGTGGACGTAATGAAGAATTTGAAGGTGAACGTCGTCGTCTGATTGATTCACCAAAAGTTGCAACTTACGACCTAAAACCTGAAATGAGTGCATATGAAGTTAAAGATGCATTATTAGAAGAGTTAGACAAAGGTGATTTAGATTTAATCATTTTAAACTTTGCTAACCCTGATATGGTTGGACATAGTGGTATGTTAGAACCAACGATTAAAGCAATCGAAGCAGTGGATGAATGTTTAGGTGAAGTTGTCGACAAAATTTTAGATATGAATGGTTATGCAATTATTACTGCTGACCATGGTAACTCTGATCAAGTGTTAACTGACGATGATCAACCAATGACAACACATACGACAAACCCAGTTCCTGTTATTGTAACTAAAGAAGGCGTTACATTACGTGAAACTGGTCGTCTAGGTGATTTAGCACCAACATTATTAGACTTATTAAATGTTGATCAACCATCAGATATGACTGGTGAATCACTTATTAAGCACTAAATGAAGTTGCGTTTTTAAAGTATAAGGATATTGTAATCCCTAATACAATCACTAAATCTTAGGGATTCAGTCCTTATCTGATATAAATATTTTATTTAAAGATTAAATCAAGCTATAATAGCTTTAGAATCTAAATTAAAGGAGATTTTTCACATGCCAATTATTACAGATGTTTATGCTCGCGAAGTCTTAGACTCACGTGGTAACCCAACAGTTGAAGTTGAAGTGTTAACTGAAAGCGGTGCTTTCGGTCGTGCATTAGTACCATCAGGTGCTTCTACAGGTGAACACGAAGCAGTTGAATTACGTGATGGAGACAAATCACGTTATAGCGGTAAAGGTGTTACTAAAGCAGTTGAAAATGTTAACGAAATTATCGCACCAGAAATCGTTGAAGGTGAATTTTCAGTATTAGATCAAGTATCTATAGATAAAATGATGATTCAATTAGACGGTACACCTAACAAAGGTAAATTAGGCGCTAACGCTATTTTAGGCGTGTCTATCGCAGTTGCACGTGCAGCAGCAGACTTATTAGGTCAACCTTTATACAAATATTTAGGTGGCTTCAATGGTAAACAACTACCAGTGCCAATGATGAACATCGTAAACGGTGGTTCTCACTCAGATGCACCAATCGCATTCCAAGAATTCATGATTTTACCAACAGGTGCTGAATCATTTAAAGAAGCATTACGTTGGGGTGCTGAAATCTTCCATAACTTAAAATCAATCTTAAGTGAACGTGGTTTAGAAACTGCAGTAGGTGACGAAGGTGGTTTCGCTCCTAAATTTGAAGGTACTGAAGATGCTGTAGAAACAATCATCAAAGCAATCGAAAAAGCAGGTTACAAACCAGGCGAAGATGTATTCTTAGGATTTGACTGTGCATCATCTGAATTCTACGAAAACGGTGTATATGACTACACTAAATTCGAAGGTGAACATGGTGCGAAACGTAGTGCAGCTGAACAAGTTGACTACTTAGAAGAATTAATTGGTAAATACCCAATCATCACTATCGAAGATGGTATGGATGAAAATGACTGGGACGGTTGGAAACAATTAACTGACCGTATTGGTGATAAAGTTCAATTAGTAGGTGACGATTTATTCGTAACAAACACTGAAATCCTTTCTAGAGGTATTGAACAAGGTATTGGTAACTCAATCTTAATCAAAGTTAACCAAATCGGTACTTTAACTGAAACTTTCGAAGCAATCGAAATGGCTCAAAAAGCTGGATACACTGCAGTAGTTTCTCACCGTTCAGGTGAAACAGAAGATACTACAATCTCTGATATCGCTGTAGCTACAAACGCTGGCCAAATTAAAACTGGTTCATTATCAAGAACTGACCGTATTGCTAAATACAATCAATTATTACGTATTGAAGATGAATTATTTGAAACTGCTAAATTCGATGGCATCAAATCTTTCTACAATTTAGATAAATAAGTTTAATACAGAGATTTATTTAATATAATAGAGTTCACGCAAATGTATATTGCCTGTCACAGAGTTGAGACTGTGGCAGGTTTTTTTAATCATGTGGCAAACAAAACGAACACATGTTAAGTCGACGTTGTGTATGACAGGTTGTAATTGTTTAGATAAAAAGGTGTTTGCTGAGAATGGAACAGATTTAATTTACGTATTCAAACTGATATAATAGATTTGTATATAAAAGAAGGAGAAGTAAAGATGGAGAATCAGCTTAATCAACCTAGTCAGAGGGAACGAAATGCAGGTAAGTTAATTGGCTACAGTTCTTTAATATTATGTATTTTATTGATCATCCATAACTTTATTGCATTAGATACATTAACGGCTAAGACGTTGTTATCACAGGCAGGCCAGAAAGTCAGTGATAGTGCAGTCGCTAACATCTTAAATAGTTTCAGATACACAGGAATAATGTATATCTTAGCTTATTTAGCGGGTGTCATTGCATTATGGAATAGACATAAGTACTTATGGTGGTTTATGTTTGCAGTCTATGTATCCAATGTATTATTTACATTAGTAAACCTAGCCATGGTTATCAATGCGATTATAGCAGCGAAATCAGTACTATTTATTATTCCAATTATAATTGTTATGATTTGCTCAACCGTATTAGCGTTATATATGCTAATCATTTCAATTGTACGTAAGAGCACGTTTAATCGATAGTCATTGATTATAAAGACGAGTATGTGATATAATTCGGAACGTATATAATGAATGGAGGACAATTTTCATGCATACACTTTTCATAGTACTATTAATTATTGATTGTATTGCATTAATCACTGTTGTATTACTCCAAGAAGGTAAAAGTAATGGACTTTCAGGTGCTATTAGTGGTGGCGCAGAACAGTTATTTGGTAAACAAAAACAACGTGGCGTCGATTTATTCTTGCATAGATTAACAATTATTTTAGCAGTCATTTTCTTTTTAATAATGATTGGTATCAGTTACTTTGGTTTATAAGGTCCGACGATGTTAATGTCGGGCTTTTTTATTTATAATGAATAGAGACGGATGACGTCTTAGATATTCAATTCATGGACATAATGTCCAAGTTTAAATAATGCATATTTCCGAAGAAATAAGGGAATATTTAATAAGTATAAATATATGTAAATAAGAGAAATGATGTTTGAAAGTAAAACAGTATATATTAGTAATTTAGAGATAACGATGGAAGAGGGATTATGAATGCAAATTAAATTACCACAACCGTTCTTCTTTGAGGAAGGCAAACGCGCAGTCTTACTCCTACATGGATTTACAGGTAATTCATCAGACGTAAGACAATTAGGCAGATTTCTACAGAAAAAAGGCTACACGTCATATGCACCACAATATGAAGGGCACGCTGCGCCACCAGAAGAAATTTTAAAATCAAGTCCGCATGTATGGTTTAAAGACGTGCTAGATGGCTATGATTATTTAGTGGAACATGGCTACGAAGATATCGCCGTAGCTGGATTGTCATTAGGTGGCGTGTATGCTTTAAAATTAAGCTTGAACCGTCCAGTGAAGGGTATTGTTACAATGTGTGCACCTGCTGAAGGTAAAACGCAAGGTACAATATATGAAGGTTTCTTAGAATATGCACACAACTTTAAAAAATATGAAGGTAAAGATCAAGATACGATTGATAAAGAGATGGAAGACTTCCAGCCAACTGAAACGTTAAAAGAGTTGAGTGAGACACTAAATAACGTTAGAAATGAAGTTGATGATGTACTTGATCCAATATTAGTAGTACAAGCTGAAAACGATGAAATGATTAATCCTCAATCAGCAAATTATATATACGATAATGTCGATTCAGAAGACAAACATATTAAATGGTATGCAAATTCAGGTCATGTCATAACAATCGATAAAGAAAAAGAACAAGTATTCGAAGACATCTATGACTTCTTAGAAACTTTAGATTGGTCTGAATAATCATTTTAAAAATTAAAAGAAAGTAGAAAGGAGGGGCATGATGAATTTAAAGCAATCCATTGAAGAAATTGTAAAACAACCTGATTATGAACCCATGTCTGTGTCTGATTTTCAAGATGCTTTAGGTCTTAATAGTGCCGACTCATTTAGAGATTTAATAAAGGTGCTAGTAGAACTAGAACAAGCAGGATTAGTTGAAAGAACTAAAACGGATAGATATCAACGTAAACAATCACATAAAAATACGAACTCTAAATTAATTAAGGGGACATTAAGCCAAAATAAAAAGGGCTTTGCATTTTTACGTCCTGAAGATGAAGAGATGGATGATATTTTTATCCCACCAACTAAGATTAATCGTGCATTAGATGGCGACACAGTGATTGTCGAGATACAGAAATCTAAAGGTGAACATAAAGGTAAAATAGAGGGCGAAGTTAAATCAATTGAGAAACATTCTGTAACCCAAGTAGTCGGTACGTTTAGTGAAGCGAAACATTTCGGGTTCGTTATTCCAGATGATAAACGCATAATGCAAGACATTTTCATTCCTAAAGGCCAAAGTCTTGGTGCTGTAGATGGTCACAAAGTGCTCGTTCAGATTACGAAATATGCGGATGGTACGGATAATCCAGAAGGACATATATCAGCTATTTTAGGCCATAAGAATGATCCAGGTGTAGATATTTTATCAATCATTTATCAACATGGAATCGAAATTGAATTTCCTGATAATGTCTTGAAAGAGGCTGAGGCAGTACCTGAAGAGATTAAGCCTGAAGAAATCAAAGGACGTACTGACTTGCGTGACGAGTTAACGATTACAATTGACGGTGCTGACGCAAAAGATTTAGATGATGCAATTAGCGTTAAAAAATTAAAAAATGGTCATACTGAATTAACTGTAAGTATTGCAGATGTTAGCTACTACGTTAAAGAAGACTCAGCGCTAGATAAAGAAGCTTACGATAGAGCAACAAGTGTTTACCTAGTAGACCGTGTTATTCCGATGATTCCACACCGCTTAAGTAATGGTATTTGTTCATTGAATCCTGAAGTCGACCGTTTAACATTAAGTTGTCGCATGGAAATCAATGAACGTGGCGACGTGGTTAAACATGACATATTCGATAGTGTCATCCATTCTAATTACAGAATGACATATGATGCGGTTAATCAAATTATCACTGAAAAGGACCCAAACGTTCGCAAACAATATCAAGAAATTACACCAATGCTTGATTTAGCACAAGATTTATCAAATCGTTTAATCCAAATGCGTAAACGTCGTGGTGAAATTGACTTTGATATCAGTGAAGCCAAAGTATTAGTGAATAACGAAGGTTTACCGACTGATGTAGTTTTACGTGAACGTGGTGAAGGTGAACGCTTAATCGAATCATTTATGTTAGCAGCAAATGAAACCGTGGCTGAACATTTCAATAAATTAGAAGTACCATTTATTTACCGTGTCCATGAACAACCTAAATCAGATCGTTTAAGACAGTTCTTCGACTTTATTACTAACTTCGGTATTATGATTAAAGGTACGGGTGAAGATATCCATCCTTCAACATTGCAATCGATTCAAGAGGAGGTTGAAGGCCGTTCAGAACAAATGGTTATCTCAACAATGATGTTACGTTCAATGCAACAAGCCCATTATGATGATACGAACTTAGGACATTTTGGTTTATCAGCAGAATACTATACCCATTTCACATCACCGATTAGACGTTACCCTGACTTAACGGTTCACCGTCTAATTCGAAAATATCTCATCGATCATTCTATGAATAATAAAGAATTGCATAAATGGGAAGATAAATTGCCGGAATTAGCAGAGCATACGTCACAACGTGAACGTCGAGCTATCGAAGCGGAACGAGATACAGATGAATTGAAAAAAGCGGAATATATGATTCAACATATCGGCGATGAATTTGAAGGTATTGTAAGTTCAGTAGCAAACTTTGGTATGTTTATTGAATTGCCTAACACCATTGAAGGTATGGTTCATATTTCAAATATGACAGATGATTATTACCACTTTGATGAACGCCAAATGGCACTTATTGGTGAACGCCAAGCAAAAGTATTCCGCATAGGTGATCAAGTTACAGTAAAAGTCACACATGTTGATGTAGATGAGCGTATGATAGACTTCCAAATCGTTGGTATGCCATTACCGAAAAATGAACGAAGTCAGCGTCCATCAAGAGGAAAAACCATTCAGGCTAAAACACGTGGCAAATCTCTAGATAAATCAAAAGATGATAATCATAAAGGCAAAAAGAAAAAACGTAAGCAACGAAAAGGTAAGAATCAACGTAATCGTGATAAAAAAGGTAAAACGAATCACAAACCATTTTACAAAGATAAAAGTGTGAAGAAAAAATCACGACGCAAGAAAAAATAATCAGCAAAGAGGTGACAGAGATTAATGGCTAAGAAGAAAACAAAATCACCCGGTACATTAGCTGAAAACCGAAAAGCTAGACATGATTATAATATTGAAGATACCATTGAAGCGGGTATTGCATTAAAAGGGACAGAGATTAAATCCATTCGTCGTGGTAGTGCTAATTTGAAAGATAGCTATGCGCAAGTTAAACGTGGCGAAATGTTCATTAATAATATGCATATTGCCCCTTATGAAGAAGGGAACCGTTTTAATCATGACCCTTTACGTTCTAGAAAGTTATTACTCCATAAAAAGGAAATTATTAAACTTGGAGAACGTACAAGAGAAATTGGATATTCTCTTATTCCATTGAAACTGTATTTAAAGCATGGTCAGTGTAAAGTTTTATTAGGTGTAGCCCGTGGTAAAAAGATACACGATAAGCGTCAAGCTTTAAAAGATAAAGCAATGAAACGTGATGTAGATCGTGCGATTAAGGACCGTTATTAAGCGTGTTTGTTGCTTAATTGGTCTCTATTTGGTATGATAACTGATGTTGTGAATGAACTGATATGTTAGTTAGTGATGGGGGTGACATTCTAACCGAATGCATCATCTCAATCTCGCAAGAATGATTAGAACTGAGAAATGCTTTAGATTAGTAGCCTCTCAGTTCAATCAGTTACTGCGTTTGTACATGATGCCATAAAGGGGTGTTATATACTAAACGTATCTAATATTATTTCGGGGGCGTTTTTGGATTCGACAGGGGTCCCTCGAGCACATTAAGCGTGTCGGAGGGTTGTCTCCGACATCAACACATTTCAGTAAATATAACTGACAAATCAAACAATAATTTCGCAGTAGCTGCGTAATAGCACTCTGCATCGCCTAACAGCATCGCCTACGTGCTGTTAACGCGATTCAACCCTAGTAGGATATGCTAAACACTGCCGTTTGAAGTCTGTTTAGATGAAATCCAATCAAACTAGCATAATACTGGTTGTCTGTTGCTTACTATTATGCGAAATTTATCAATAGACTACACACGTAGAAAGGTGTGTATCAGGACCTCTGGACGCGGGTTCGAATCCCGCCGTCTCCATTATATAGCCTGCAACCATAGTGGTTGTGGGCTTTTTATTTTTGTTGCCCCAATATTGCTCCAGATATGCCCCAGCACATAAAAAAGACGCTCTATTTTAGAGCGCCATATTTTTATATATTGTTATAGATTTTTTATTGTCACTTATTTCAGTGATCAAGCCATTGACTATTTCATCTACTATGTAGGTATTGTTTTTCACATCATATTTCAAGTAAACTAATTGAGTATTATTTATTTTGTTAAGAATGATTATATCTTTTTCTAAGTTATTAAAATCAAGTTCAAATTTTGTATTATTTATTATTTCCCAACTCATATTTATAACACCTCATAAGTATTTAACTATTTCTTTCTGTGTACTAGGGTACAAATGCCCGTATCTATTATATACTTCGTTACTATCTGCATGACCTAAACGTTGTGCTATTACCATGATACTTGCGCCATGATTGACCAACATAGACGCGTGACTATGTCTTAGTTCGTGGATTACAATTCTAGGGAACGTCTGACCATCTGGAAGTTGGTCATCTAATACTTTTAAGGCAGTAGTAAACCAACGATCAATAGTTGACTCACTGTAAGCTTTAAAGAATGTACCAAACAATACATAATCATCTTTATATATGGTATTCTCTTTATACCAATTTAGGTAATCTTTGATATCATTCATCATGTGAGTAGGTAAGTATATATCACGTATGGCTGATTTCGTTTTAGGGGCTGTCACTTCACCGTGATAGTCCGTTTTATTTATATGGATAAACTCATCATCATAGTTAATATCACGCCATGTAAGGGCTCTAATTTCGCCCTTACGTGCCCCAGAGTAGAACAATAACTTGAAGAATAGCTTTTGTTGTTGTGTAGCTAATGCCTCATAGAATTGGTTGAACTGTTCCAACGTCCAATAGTTCAAACGTTTATTTGATTCTATTTCAAAGTTACCTACTAGAGAGGCTACATTTTGCTTTAGATCATGAAACTTCATTGCATGGTTAAGTAACGATACTAAGAACACGTGCATTTTCTTTAGGTACTCTCCAGAGTGTCCCTCTTTTAACTTCGTATTCTGAAACTTCATTACATCTTGTGTCGTCATATTAAACACATCCATAGACTTAAAATAAGGTAGTAAATGATTGTTTGTATGTGTCTTTAATGCTTTAACACTAGATGACTTGCGACGTGCAGAATACCACTCTATATACTCATCTACGAGTTTATCAAAGGGGAGTTTATTTATTTGTCCGACACACTCTAACTCGTCCATAATTTCATTGCATTTCTTCAATGCCTCTTTACGCTGTTTAAAGCCACTCTTTTTAATTTCTTTTCTTTTATTCGTTCTATCGTAATATTTGATTCTAAAATAGTATGTACCACGTTTAGCGTCCTTATATATGTTGTGGGATAGATTTAAGTTATGTTCTATGGGAATCACCTACTTAAATGTATATTCGATATCTTCAATCACATCATAATCACTTATATTTGTATTGTTTTTTATAAAATCATTTAATACTGTTTCTTCAATTTTATTGCTCAATGGGACACTAACTAATCCTGTTGCGTTGAGACTTTCACCGATAAATGTATTCTCATATTCTTCGAGTTTTAAAATTCCTATTTCCAGTCCAGAATCAGAATATGAATTTGATGGTTCTATAATTAATCTCAATTCAATTGAATAAGGTATATTGTTTAATTTTAACTGAACGTTAGCTTTATAAAAACTATGTTTTTCAGACTTATTAAATGTACGATCTTCATTTAAACCATATACTTGATTTGATTTTTCGTATTGTATATTTTCAATTTCTAAATATGTTGATTTAAGCAAATCATTTGGGGTGCAATTAAACAAATCGCATAGTTTTTCTAATGTATCAATTTTTATTCCATCACTATAATTATTATAAAGATTTGAAATAGTTGTTCTAGATAGCTTGGTTTTCTCGTGAACGTCTTTAATAGAATAATTAAATTCTGCCATTTTCACTTTTAAATTTGATGTAATAATCATTTTTTCTAGCTCCTTTCATTGATTATTATAACCAATAAGCTAATTAAAATAAACAATAGACTATTGACAGAAATTAATACAGAGAGTATTATATACTCATAACCAATAAGGTGGTTATAAAAAACATCTTACTGGTTAATAAAAGATAGGAGGTTCGAAAATTGAAAAATAAATTAAGTGTTTTACTGGGAGAAAGAAAAGAATCGGTGATGTATTTAAGTGGAAAAACTGGTATTTCTCCAACTACTTTGTATAGTTTATATCACGAAAAAAACAAAAATCCAGATACTAAAACAATAATGGTATTGTGTAAGTATTTTGATGTTACACCGAACGAATTTTTTGGTATTGATCGATTGGAGGATAAGCAATATGCAAAAAGTTAAATATTGGAATTTATACATCGCAAGAAAAGAAAAGGGAGATACTCAAAGAAAAGTAGCTCAGAAATTAGGAATAAGTCCACAACGCTATCAGTTGAAAGAAAGTGGCAAAGCTTATTTCACATTACCAGAGGCTAAAATCTTGAGTGAAATGTATGGTATGTCAATTGATGATTTGTTTAGTAAAAACATTAAAGTAGGTTCATAGGAGGATAAAGACATGAAACAACAAGTAGTGATAACAAAAAGCGTCGTCGGTTGGTTTTGCGTGAAAGATGTTGAAGGGAATTTAATTTTAAATATAGCGCCTGATGTATTTAAGAAACATTTTCCTGAAGTTAGTCCTAACATAGCTATTGCATGTATGGAGTTAGATATTAATAGAATTGTCGAACTTAAAGATAAGAAAGTGAGTGTATAGGAAATGGAAATTAAACAAAAATATCAATTATCAAAAGTGGTTCAAGTATTAGAAAAAGTATTATATGAAAAAGATAAGGACATATTCTTATCAGCGAAAGATAGTTTTCATTTTATTACAGATTATCACTATAACGATACAGCGTTTTACGAACATATTTTGAAACTCGTTCATAAAGAGTTGTTTAACATTCTTGCTGAGGTAGATTTTGAAGATGAGGCATTTTCTATTCTTGATGAAGTAACAATGACATTAAGTGATGTTATGAATGAAGATAAAGAAATTTACTACTATTCCGTTACAGATAACACGGGTGAACATGAACATACAACAGATAGAGAAGGACATGTGATCGGCATTTTAGAATGGGCGTTGGATTATATTGTTGGAAATATTGAAGTGGAGTGAAACAATGGCTGCTAAATTAGATGTGAATAAACAAAATATCATGCATGCTATCAACTGGATTATTAAAAATGAAGAAGAAATTATATTTGAAAGCCAAAATCAATTAAGTTTCTTCAGTCGTGAAGATTTGGAGAAAATAGAATACTGTAAGCGTACTTTAGAAAGTTTAATTGAAGCTAAAGAAATTTATAATAAAAAAATTAGTTAAGGAGTTAAACAACAATGGAGTGGGAATTAAGAAATTTATTTGATGATTTAGAAGTAGTACAAGAGAAAATTAATGATGTTGTAACATCTTTTGTATGGTTTGATGATGAGTATTTCACACATGAACCTAATCATATGTTAACTAAAAAAGAAATATATACGCATGGCTGGAAATATCACGAGCACCGTATCAAAAACACACAGGTTATTGATTTAATGCTTATGTATATGAGAGATTTTGACGACATTATGAAAAAAATCCGTGAAATAGAAAAATGCGCATCTGATGTAAGTTTGCCGACAGAATCAGATAACGCATAGAAAATTAATAAATTAACAGAGCAGTTAATAAAATACTCTTTATATATTGTATCATTTTCTGCTCTGTTAATCACTAGAGGTGAATAAATTGAACAAAATAAAGCTAGAACACGATACCCAAGTATCAGTGGTTTGGTATAACAACCTAGATTCTCGTTCCTTTAAAAATTTTTCTCAACCAAAATGGAGTGAGTTAATTAATAGGTTATCAATACCACAAAATAATACTAATAAGTATGCTCGTGGTGTAGCTGTATACGGCGATATAAAAGATGGTACTGATGAAGATGGTAAAGAATACAAAAAGTACCGTAATAATGACAATGTAATTTATCGTGATGTTCTAATATTGGACTACGATGACATACCCAAGTTGAGACCACTACATGATGCAATTACAGACGCTTTAAAAGGCATTGCGTGGTTTTGGCATACTACGTTTAATCACCAAACGGAAAGCCCTAGAATACGCTTGTATGTGCCATTGAATGAGCGTCTCAATGCAGATGATTACCGTAAGTATATAAAAGTGTTGGTAAATAAAATAGGTCACCCAGTAGATGAGGGGAGCTTTCAACCTAGCAGAGCGATGGCGTTACCCGTATATCAACAAGATAAATATCCGTTCTTATATCAACATAATGACGCCCCAATTTTGGGGACTGAAATGTTAGAAGAATGGTTTGAAAAATATAAATCACAACACAAGGAATCAACTAAATTTAAATATCCTAAACGTCGTGATAATGACTTTTGGAAGTCAATTGCCTTTGGGGTCTCAACAGGTAACCGAAATCAAACACTAACATCTTTGATTGGTGTATTACTCAATAGACGTGTACCAGATCCATTAGTATACGCATATTGCTATATGTGGAATGAAAATTGTAATCCTCCAATGAGTTCTAGAGAGTTTAACGCCACATTTGAATCTATATACAAACGAGAACATCGATAAGGAGGCATTTTATGGCAACATTTCCAGACTATTTGGAAAATAAAACAATATTTGATGAAAAAGATTTCTTTGATGGGAATAGATTTAAATTTTATGAATTCGCATTATTTTTATATGAAGAATATCACGGTTGCTATATTGATAACCGTCCTCATGTATTTACAGGTAAGAAATATGAGCCGTTAAATATAGATGTTGTTCGTAAAATGACTATTAAATATATTCCATCCTTAAGAGAACAGCAAAATAAAGAAGTTTATCAAAAGTTAAAAACTTTATGTTTAGGTAATCATCAAGAACAATGTTCAGCACGTTATATAGGTTTGAAAAACGGAATATATGACACTATTGAAGAAAAGTTGAATCCTTTTAATCCTCAATACTATATAACTAATATTATTGATGTTGATTTTGATAAAGACGCGCAAAGTGATTTGATAGAAAAATTCATCAAAGATATTTCAAATGAAGATGAAGAAGTAGAACAATTAATTTATGAAATGATTGGCTACGGTTTATACCGTGATAATTTCCTACAAGTTGCTTTCTTCTATTATAGTCCAGGTGGTAATGGTAAAACGACATTACTTAAATTATTGCACCATTTCTATAACCCAGAGAATACAACGGCGTTATCCTTTAATGATTTAAACGATAAGTTTAAACCTGCTAACTTGCAAGGGAAATTAGTGAATATTGCCGATGATATAGATCCAAACAGAATTAGAGATACAGGTAACTTCAAGATTATTGTTACTGGTAATTACATTACACTTGAGTTTAAAGGGCAAGACGCATTTGAGTTTAAACCATATGTAAAACTCATATTTGCTAGTAATGAATTACCAATGAGCAATGACAAGAGTGAGGGGTTCTATAGACGTATGGTAATTATCCCTATGCTGCGTAAATTTGGTAAAGACGGACAAAAGAAAGACCCGATGTTACTAAATAAATTGATAACACCACATAATATGTCAGCATTGCTTAATTTAGCGTTAAAAGGTCTAAAGAGAACGTTAGAAAACAACGAGATAATAGAACCTCAAATTGCTAGAAAAACCAAAGAAGAATATCAGCATGATAATAATCCAGTACTACAGTTTATCGAAGATGCAGAAGATAAGGACTATAGACAATTACCAGTAGTTGAGGGAAGACCAACAAACAAAACATATGAAATTTATAATATATGGGCTCCTAACAATGGTTATATGTTGCTTAATAAATCTAATTTTTCAAAAGAAATGGGACGACTTGGTTATAAAACAAAAATGAAGTGGTCAAAAGAAAAACAAAAGTCAGTTCGTTTTTATTATAAAGATACTACTGAAAATTACTATGATTTTGACGGTCAAAGTCTGTAACTTTCATTTGAGTGAAAGGTTTTTAAGTAATGTGAAAGGTATAAAATACTTGATACTTTGGGGTTTTATGATGTTTCCTTTCACCTTTCACTTATATATTAATTCAATAGTAATTCATATAAGAAAATAAAAATATACAATATAGCAAAACTACTGAAATGTGAAAGGTATTATCTATAAACATTGATATGACAGCTTTAATTCACATTTCACTGTTTGATATTCCTTTCATTTAAAGGAGCAATGATATGAACAATGTAAAAATTAAGATTATTAAATATATAACAGAAAATGCTGGTACATCGTTTGTGGAAATCGAAAAGATTTTTGATGAGAATCATTTTGAATACAAAGGAAACGGGGCTTATACCAGTGCGGAGAATAACAACATTATCTTTTGGTATGGGTGGAACGAACAAGCTTTTAATGTCGTTAGTAGCTTAGTTAACGAAGGATTAATAGATATGAAAATATGTGAGCCAGTCATTTATATGGTTGACGGTAAAGAATTAAATTTACCAGTTTTAAAGTCATATGATATAGATACTTACCATTGGCTACCAATTACTTTTAGCTTGAATAAAGGGGTGTCGTATGAATAATTTAAAAGATAAAGTATTAGAATTTATTCGAGAGAATGGAAGCACTTATATATACGAATTAAAACCACTATTTGATGAAGTAGGTATACCATTTGAGGGTGATAGATCACTTACGTTTGATGGTGACAAGAATAAAGTGTTCTTTTACCACTGCACAACAGAATCAGGTTCAGTTGTACAGGAGTTGTATCAAGAAAACAAAATATCAATTATTCATAATCCACGATATGTTTTAAGCTATCTATTAGATGGCAAAGTACCACCATTACCATTGTCTATCACCAACGATGAACTAGATAAGCCCTCATGGATACCAGTAGTATTACGAATAAAAGATATAGGAGCAAACTAAATGAATATTGAAATTATAGCAAATGAATTTGAAACTAGAGCAGCAACATTATTAAGATATTTTACTGGACTACATGAAAGTAGTCATAAATTACCTATTGCATTTAAGATATACAATGATCCATTTAATACTGTGTATCTAATAAGTAAAGGTAAAATGTATGCTCATGTATTGATAAAAGATTGTGAAGTGAGAAAAACTTTTGAGATTGCCTCAGAAAAGCATACTGAGAAGCTCATAGAAAGTATTGAGGGGCATTATGCAGGTTATGAAATACCAGATGGCACACATGACACTATAAGCGATATGATGGCTGGTTTTATGTTTGATAATGAGTATTTTATGTATGGACTTGAGACGTTCGCAGAAAGTAATAATAGTGACATGTTCGACTACATGAGTAGAGATTTCAATATAGATGAACTTGAAGGCGTTCAATCTAGTAATGCAGATGTTATAGGTAATATGGAGGCATTGTATCAGTTAGCTACTGGAATTAATGAACCAGCACCAGAATTAGTAGAGGGCTTGAAAATCATTACTGAGTTTATCCAGAATGAGAAGGCGAATGAAGATGATAGTAAGGCATTGATTAAGCGACTGAATGAATTGAAACAGTCTTATTACAATGGAGTGAAAGCGTAAATTCATAGGTCATGCACTTAGTAGGTGCATGGCTTTTATAATGCTAAATAATGCTAATTTTTTAGGGGGATAAAATTGATTTTAATATATTCGAAATATTTAGCAGCGTCCAAATTTGGACTTTGCAAAAATACAAAGGTTATACAAAGGCAATCAAGAAAAAATAATAAGGGTAGATCAAAAAATAAACTAAAAAAAGCTAAGTGTCCAAAATTTCACAAAGGGCAAAAATACGCTCTTTTGTAGAACATATGTTCTTATTAGAGGAGCTTGTGAAAGTGTATGAAAATCTTTATTAATATTGTTATATCAGTGTTTAATCTGGATGATAAGAAATAATTAAAATCAGCAAAACAGAGAACATAAGTTTGCTTTTTAGGGATAAAATTAGTATAATAAAGGTAGTAAGAATTCTCGTTTCAAAGTAAAAAAACTACTCCTTTTTACATTTTTATTACGTGTAACGTCCATCGCGAGAAAAAATGGAGGTTATAACCGTGAAAGTAATTGAAAAAGAAATATCAAAGGTACCAAACGAATATTTAAGGATTTATGATACTATTCAAAACTCAAAAGATAAGTATATAACTAAGTCCAAGATACTTAACTTAATGGGGTATGAATCCAACTCAACTAATGAAAGATGGTTAAGAAATGCTATTAGTAGGCTGATTGATGATTATGGTTGCCCGATTGGGTGCAGCTATAAAAAGCACGAACGTGGGTACTATATCATCACTACTAATGAAGAAAAGCACCAAGCAATGCAAAGTCTTAAGAAGTTAGCAGACGGTAGTATGAGACGTTATGAGGCTTTAAAACGTATCGAATTATAAAATTAAAATGAAAGAGGTTTATATATGTACAATACAAACGCAACCAAAACAGGAAGTGCCTACGACGTACTTTTTAATGATCGAAAATATAAAGATTTATTGGATAAAGTAGATGAGTTTTTAGAAGAAACATTCATTATGTATCAGCGTGGTTATAGATTAGATGCGATTGATGAGAAACAAAAACCAAAAGTGACACAGATCGAAAATGAGTTTAAGCAATTTGCTAGTGATAAGATTAAGAATATTGAAAGTAGATTAGAAGAAATCGAAAAGGAATCGACAACCGAAAATATTTCAAACCCACAAGCTGAATTAATTAATAGACAAAATTTAAAAGCTCGATTTTCTTTTTACGATAACTCAGAAATCATTGAGTATGTCAGAAATGCTGACCCTAAAGAGATAGGTGTATATGAATTAAGTTTATTACAAAATATTTATGAGAATCGTTTTTCTGAAAATGAGCGAGGGCAAATTTTAGGTACTTTCACACAATTAAAACGAATGGTTTTACACCCGTATGAAAATAATGAAGAATATAACGATTTAGCATATCAATATAATATTTTAAGACAAATCGGTATGGAGAACAGAGGTTCAGTCATTAACAAAGATAAAGACGGTTATGTTGTTATCAAACCATTGGCAGACAGATATAACGAGCAATTAAAATATGCTAAAGCTAAAAAAGATGGTGCAAGAAAGCAAGCCTACGCTTATAGACAATAAAACATTATTCAAATGCCTATCCTTTATTGGGTAGGCTCATTCTATATAATGGGGGTATCATTGTGGACGAAAATATTAGTGCACCATATCAACAAACAAAAATCTCAGAATATGAGTTGTTGACCAAATACAATCCAAAGTATATCAATTCTAAAATTAAATTAGCCCAGTCACATATAAGCGAAATGTATCACTTAAGCACTTCGATAACGACATGTGACGATATTATGGGAGTGATTTCTGTCTCATATCCAGTTGATAAACTTGTGATATGGATTTGTGAAAAGAAAGCTGATTTGAAACGATTTAAAAATGATTCATCGGTACGTCTATCCTTATTAAAGCAGGTGCTAAATACCTATACAAAAGAAGAACAACAGCAGGTGGTTAGATACATGCAATCACATGGACGTATTAAGGCGTATGAGCTCATTGAACGAATACAGGTAGATTTGTACAACGTGGGTCATGGTAAGCCTTTAATTAAGGCTAGTGAACCCCAACAAGCAATGGTGGTGTGATTATGTTTGTTGGTGATAAAGAGACGCTTAAAACATTTATATTAAAGTACCATAATAATGTGGATGATGATTATAAGGATGTATCAGCTAATGATTTCTTTACGTTAAATGATGATGTAGACGAATATTCATATCAAACAATTAATGCAGATGACCATATATTTATGAATGACCTGGATATCCTGGTTGATCGTATTGCAGATTTTAGAGAATACAATATTTTTATGTTGCTATGTAATGGACGCACATTTGGTGATATAGCTCAAATACTAGAAATATCTAAAACAAGAGTCCAACAGTTATTTGATGGTTTATTAAATAAAATTATAGAAAATAAGGAGTGATTCAATGGACAAACTAACGCCTAAACAAGAACGTTTTGCGAATGAGTATATTAAGACACTCAATGTTACTCAAAGCGCTATAAAGGCAGGATATAGCCCTAATAGTGCACATGTAACGGGTAGTAGGTTGCTGCGCAAAGAGAAAGTGGACGAATATATTAAAAGTAAGAAAGATGAGATAATGGACGATACCATTTTGTCTGCAAAAGAAATATTATACTTACTTACTAAATCGGCTATTGGTGGGTGATGAGACAGAGACTAAAGAGGTTGTGGTTAAGAAAGGGACATTTCAACGTAATCCAGACACCGGACGCATGAACCTTGTGTATAATGAGCATGTGGAAACGGTAGACGTACCTATTAAGCCTAGCGATCGTTTAAAAGCACGTGACTTATTAGGTCGTTACCACAGTATATTTACAGATAAAGTAGATGTGAATGTAGCGACACCAATTTTTATTGATAGTATCGGTCAAGACGATGAGAAGAATGAGCGAGATTTAAAAGAGTTGGAAAAGCAATATCCTAACGCTGCATTTCATATTGATGATGTTGGGAGATTTGAGGAGTAATATATAATTTCACATTAAATTTGAATAATAGGGTATCTTAAAGTGTAAAAAATTGGTACAATTTATTAGTGGATTTACATTCCCTTTTGTCCAATCGTTAGTTTTTTATTTGTAATAATTAAAAATAACAAAATTTGGAGATGTTACTCATGGAGAGTAATAATTTAAGTAAGGCAAAAAAATTATTTGAAATCGCAGTTCTTATGATAATAACAGTATTCGGTATAGGAGCACAATTTTTTTCTAATTTAGTATTTAGTTTAAATCAGGGTTTAATTCAAAGTGCTTTTGGAATTGGATCAAAATATATTGTTTATCCTTCAATAATTGGTAATTTTGTTTTTGCTATGGGAGTGCCTTTAGGGCATACTTTTACGCATAGATTTGGTTTTAAAAGAAATTATATAGTTTTTGTTACAATATTCCTTATTGGGTCATTAGTTGGTTTGATTTCGTTTGACATAATATCATTAACTATTGCAAAAGTTCTTCAAGGATTTAGTGCTGGTGTGTTATTTTTTACATTGTTACCTAAATTATTCATCAAGTTTCCTGTACGTTTTCGTAATGTATTTTTATTTATGATTGTAATTGGTTTGTTTGGAGCCAATGCTTTAGGTGGGCTTACAGGTGGTTTATCATTAGAACTAGATAAATGGCATTGGGTTTTCATTGTTAATGTAATATCGTCAGTATTATGTTTATTATTAGGTAGTGCCTTGTTCAATAAAAAGGAGTATACCCAATATGAAAAAATTCCAATAAGTCTACCCACTATAGTGACGCTAATGTTAAGTACACTTTTTATTTTAATCCCATCACTTAACCTCATAAATACAAGTTGGTTTTCTATTTGGGTGTGGCCTTTTATACTAGTTGCTATACTTTTTATTGTAAATTTTGTACTTTGGAATAAAGAAGCAAAAAAACCATTACTACATTTCAGAACAATATTTAAGAAGAAACCAATAGTGGGTGCTACAATGGCAATATCATCGCATTTAGCATTATTAGCTGGTATTGCTGGTATAAACACTTATATTCTTCGTATACTAAAATTACCATTTATAAATATTTTGTGGTTTTATATCTTTTTTTTAATAGGCTTAATCATTACTGGTATAATAAAAATGTTTCTTTATAATTCAATGGGAGCAGGTATACTAGGTACTATTGGGTCAATTGCGCTACTATACGTGAGTGCACATTGGATTTTACTCAATAACATAGTTAACATTCCCCTACTTTATTTACAAGGATTGTTATTAGGTTTAGGAGCTAGCATGACATTAATGAGTGGTGCAATGGCCACATTATTAGATGGCGATCTTTCTCAAGCGGGAGAAAGGTCACAGGTTATGCATACTATAAGAAATTTTAGTGCGGCTATTTTAGTTCCGGTAATTGTATATAGCATGAAGAATAACGTACAAAAAGGTACTCAATCTTTATATAATGAAGATATAAGTAATCCATTAATATATATGAAAAAGTTACAGGATGTAGCTATTGAGGCTGACCATCAAATTTTCGTTATGATGATTGTATTTAATTTAGTTATGCTCATTGCCTCTGTGTTCCAAATGTTTTTAGGTAAAAGCAGACGTATAACTCCTCCAAGAAATATTAATATGTCAAATTAATTATTTTTATTGATAAAATGATTAATAGTTTTAAAAATATACAAATGTATTAGCAAATAGTATAATACTAATTAGGGCATCTCTACCTTTTGCAATTGCTTACACATATTTTTTAGTCTTCCGCCACACTCAATTAAGAGTGTGGTTTTTAATAATTTATTAGATGGATTTATAAAATACTAAAATAAAGAATTACATATAACTATAATTTTGTAATAGTACAATTATAGTTATAGTGCACAATGTATACAAAACAATCCAAATTATATAAATCACCTTATAACTATGATCTGTTAATTGAAAAAACATATATATATAATTAAAAAGTAGTAATAAACATATAAAACAAAGAATATAAAGACATATTATGACAAATGTCAAGAAACCAACACCTCACTAAAAACTTTATATTAATATATTAAGTATAACAAATATTATAGATTAATTAGGTGGCAATTGTGTTTATAAAATAATTAAATGGGTAATGTGTAGCATAACCCATTTTTCATTTATATCTTAGCACTACACCTATATGATGTAGGGTTTTTTTAACTGAGAAATGAATTTGTATAACTACAGTTATAATAATAAAATGTTGCTCGTATAGTAGGTTATTTAAAAATTATTGAACTTATTGAATTTTAGGGGTTATTTATTAAGGGCAGAAAAAGGCCATAATTTTGAAGAAAAGGGCAAGCATATGAACATGAATTTAAAGAATATATCAATATAATCGTTGCCCCAAATTACTTGTGTTTTTTTCAATTTTAACATTTTACACACAACTGAATAGACAACTTAAACGTTGCTATGACAATACTTATAACGATTTCTACATGAATAGATAAACGTATTAATGAACTCCCGCCGTCTCCATTATATAGCCTATAACCCTTGTGGTTGTAGGCTTTTTATTATAGAGCCGAGTAAAAAAGCGAATGATCCTTTTCTAGGCAGGTACTTCGGTACTTGCCTATTTTTTATTTTAATTATAAAATGCTCAAACTAAACTACCTATTAATCAGGAATGTGCTTATTTTAATGGCAAAACAGTTTTTGTACATTGATATAAAAATATGATCGTACACGTTGCAGACAGTGAATACAAATTTACGTATTACATTCATATCATCGAGAGGGTTACATACAAATATTGAGATAAAGTCCGTATAATTGT
>NZ_JAESLK010000020.1:0-1518 GCF_017892585.1 Staphylococcus sp. GDY8P57P
TTCCTACGATTAGTCAAGTACTTATCATTAAAATAAGCATTACTTAACTAAACCGTTCAATTTGAATTTTTTGAATAAGGTGTTAAACTATATCTGATTATATATTTGGCTAATGAGGGGCCATTTGATAATCGTACATTTTCTGGTTCGTTACTAGAAAATGAATTGTTTTTAATAATCGATTTATACATGCGATGACGGCAGTCTTATGAGGTTTCTCATTAGGCTGCTTTCTTAGTTTGTAATAATAATCGACAATATGATTATCATAATGATGTTGTCCCCTTAGAATATTCATAACCACCCAAAATAAAAGTTTTCTCGCTTTTTTATTACCACGCTTGTTGATTGTATCTCTACTGTGTGTCCCACCTGATTGATATCGTTTGATATCAATACCTACATAAGCATTGAGTTGTTTATTTGATTTAAAGCGTGTAATATCACCAATTTCTCCAATTATCATAGCTGCACTCAGCTTACCAATACCAGGTGTCGAAAGGATACTTTCAAAACAATCAAGTTGTTGTGCTAATTGAATCATGTCCTTATCTAATTGCTTAAGACGCTGTATAGATGATTTTAATTGTTGGATAAGTAAGCGTCCTTTTTCAACTAGAAACGAATGTCTATCGACATTGGGGTAACTTTCTGAAGCAATATTTACTAATTGATGTGCATAATTTTTGGCTTTGCCCGTTGATAGACCTTTGTCTGTAGAATCCAATATATGTGTAATAAGTGTGTCTTCATCTAAATCAATAACCATATCTGGATGCGTAAAAATTTCTGCGATATTGAGTGCAATAATTGAATATCGATTACTAAATAATTTTTCTAAACCAGGAAATGTTTGATGTAATAGTTCAACAATCTCAACCTTAAGACGATTTTGGTCATTATCAATTTCTAGATGAAAACGAGCACGTTCTCTTAATTCAAAGAATATTGAATCATGTGTAGTAGAGTTGTCCATTTGTCCTAGATTCGGCGCTAATTGAGCCAATTTGTGAGCGTCAGCCTGATCTGTTTTCCAAGATCTTAAAGAACTAGTTCTAAATTTGGCTTCTAATGGATTCATTTCAATATACTTCACATGGTTAACCTGACAAAATTGAACTATACCTCTTGAATACACACCGGTAGATTCAAATATAAGTTGAGGTTGATCAAGTTTTTTTAAGTATTTAAGTAACTGATTATAACCATTTTTATTATTCTGAATTGTAAATTCCTTTTGGAATTTATCTTCAAAATAATGTGCGATGACGCTCGTTCTTTTACTAATATCAATGCCTAAATAATCCACGAAATTCCTCCTTAATTGTTTTGAGAAGCTGAAACTTTACTTAACCTTTCTCATTTCACTTTCCTCTACACGGCTTCAAGAGCCCAACATACTACAAACGAATTTCAAAAGGCGAGAGTAAAGCTGACTAGTTTTTTAATACGGATTTAAAATCCAAGGGAGCGCACAGTCTACTTCTCTCTACAACTATAAAAAATAGCTGTGAAAAA
>NZ_JAESLK010000021.1:0-3330 GCF_017892585.1 Staphylococcus sp. GDY8P57P
ATAAAAAATAGCTGTGAAAAATCTATCGTCATAGATTTCTTCACAGCTAATCTTAGTATGTTTTACATATTTCCAATCTAAAACATTGTCTTCTAATTTAAATGCTTTATATCCATTTTCGTTTAACATTTCTACAGCTTCTAATGATGTTAAGCATAGATTACCTCTACAATAAGCCACTATTTGAACATTTTTAGGAAGGTTATTTAATTGTTCTTCTAATTCCTCAATTGGCATGGAGATTGCTCCAGGAAAATGGCCACTTTCATATTCTTCTGTGGGACGCACATCTAATATTAATATTTCACCATTTTCAACTGGAGAGAGATAGTGGACAAAACAGAAGTCTAATCAAGGATTGAAGTACAATGATTGAAAAAACGTGCATTTCAGTATTTTAAAATGCACGTTTTGTTGGCATATAAACGTATAACATCATCTATGTAAACATTATATACGCGATTAGGAGTGTCACACTAGATAGACAAATTGAAGTAATAAAGATAACGATAGAAGGTTTAAGTGCGCTTGAGATGACGTCTTTTAAAACAATATTTAATCCCAAAGCGACCATTGCCATTAACATACATAACGTTGTGATGACATTAATAATATTCATCAACATTGAAGGTATAGGGATAAACGTATTTATACAAGCCATTAAAATAAAGCCAATTAGAAAATAAGGAATGTGAACTTTTTGTTGTTGTTGATCTGAATTTGATTGATAACGCATATACAGAATTAAGACAATACTTAATGGAATGAGTAAAAAAACACGACCTAATTTTCCAAGTAAAGCAAATGTCATTGTCTCTGGTCCACCAATACCTGCTGCTAAAACGACTTGAGCGATTTCATGTAAACTTATACCTGCCCAAGCGCCATAAATTATCTCAGGTATTTTAAAAATAGCCTCGATGGCTGTATATATTAGCGCAAATATAGTTCCAACTAATGCAATAATACCTACACTGATTGCAGTGTCTTTTTCTTTAGATTTTAAAATTGGTGCTGTAGCAGCAATCGCTGCAGCGCCACATACACCTGTACCGATACCAAGTAGTATAGAGATATCTTTATTTCCTTTAAGTATACGATTTAAAATTAAAGTTAAACTGATTGAGAAGATAATGACGAATATATCAATTAGTACTAATTTCCAGCCTTTGCCTAGAATATCTCCCATATTTAGCTTTAATCCATATAAGATAATCGCAAATTTTAATAAACGCTTCGATGCAAAAGTAATACCAGGACGAAGTTGTTCTGGGTAACCTTTGATTTGGCGGTATATCATCGCACAAATGATTGCAATAGCTAAAGCCCCAATTGTATGTAAAACAGGAAATTGAGCTAATATATAACTGGTAATTGCAATCACAAATGTAAACATAATGCCTTTTATAAATGACGCTTGCGTTAATAATTTCATATGTATTTCTCACCTCGATATGAAATCTTAGCACGTTATTGTTATAACGTTAAATAAATAATTAGTATAGTATCTATATCAAAAATGATATATTAGACTTGAAGGAGAATGATACATGGATCCGTATAAGGTATTAATTGAAGTAATCAAAACAGAAAGTTTTACTAGAGCAGCAGAAAATTTATATACGTCACAACCGTCTGTTAGTCGAGATATTAAACGTCTAGAATTAAAATATAATGTGAATATATTTGAATTTAAGTCTCCATATTTAAAACTAACGAATGATGGAGAAAAGCTTTTACAATATGCATTGCAAAGAGAAAGTATTGAACAAGCATTATGGCAAAATTTAGCATCTGAATCCGAAACCATCGCAGGCACGCTTACGGTCGGAAGTAGTTATACATATGGTGAATATTTATTATCAGAAAAACTCACCATTCTTATGCAACAACATCCGAAGTTACATATTCATTTACGTATTAATAATTCAGATTCTGTTATAAACGATATTAAACACAATAGAGTAGATATTGGGATTGTAGAAAAAGACATTCAAGATAATGCGATAGAATGTAAAAAAATAATTGAAGATGAAATGGTGTATATTTATAAAAAATCAATTAAGCCTAGAATGGATATATGCTTCGTTAGAGAAAAAGGATCAGGAACGAGGTTTTATCAAGAGGCAGGCCTTTCCGAACTGAAATTAAATCCCTATTTAGTAGAAATTAATAATATTAGTATTATTAAACAAATGGCAGAGGCTGGAAATGGATTTGCTATTATTTCCAAATCAGCAATTAATCCTGAAGATTATGAAAAGTTAGTGATAAAAACGCTCAATGTGAAACGTCATTATTATCTAGCTAAACATGTTGATAAATATATCGATAAAAATATTAGAACTGTCATTGAAACGATTATGAAATAATATATATAAGATGTGGAGGGGGACAAAATTTATCTTAAATGCGCTGTCTCCAGTGTGCTTAGCTTGAGCAATGTCTTAATGAAATGCGCTCTGTTGGGCGCCTTAATCACAAGGATGACTAGAACTGGGACAAGCTTGACTTAAATGCTTTCTCAGTTCAGTCGGTTATTGTGAATTTGCAAAATAGCATTATTATATGATGGATGTTTCAGACTCCAACTTTTTATTGTCGCGGTGCGGAATCTTCTGTGTCATTTTTTAATTTCAAGCATTTTATGCTAATGCAAAATAGCATGGAATTTAAGCTTTTAATAAAAATACATATATTTATGTTACTATATATGTAATTTACTGAATAATTTGACAATTTTAACTGGAGGCGATATCGATGATGTTTGGTTATCAAGTGAATGAACATGTGACGTTAAAAATATTAGAAGAGCGTGAAGCGGATCAACTTTTCAAATTAGTAGATAGCAATCGTGAATATTTAGGCGAGTTCTTGCCATTTGTCGAATATACAACTGAAGTTGCGCACAGTAAGACATTTATTCAGTCGGCGTTACAACAATTTACGCGTGGTGATGGCTTTCCATATCCTCTTTAGTAGCGGTTTTTTTCTTTAAGGTTCATTAATAATTATATAAGCGGGTGGGATAGTTATGATCTTTGGTTATCAAATAGATAAAGATATTAAATTAAAGATATTAGAAGAACGAGAAGCAGAACAGTTATTTAAATTAGTAGATAGTAACCGCAAATATCTAGCGGAATTTTTACCTTTTGTGGAACATACAAAGAGGGTGGAAGATAGTAAACACTTGGTTCTGTTGCAAAGTTGAATTTATAGTATAATTTTAACAAAAAGGAGTCTTCTGTATGAACTATTTCAGATATAAACAATTTAACAAGGATGTTATCACTGTAGCCGTTGGCTACTATCTAAGATATGCATTGA
>NZ_JAESLK010000022.1:0-55382 GCF_017892585.1 Staphylococcus sp. GDY8P57P
CTAATCTTAGTATGTTTTTTAGAAAATAACTACAATACTATTAACTTAAATAGATAGCGCCAAGTGCACCTGAAAAGGCGCCGTTTTCAATATAAAATGGTTTGAAACCACGTAGTACCGTATAATCTTCAATCACCTCGCGCAAAAGAGGATTGTTGTTAAAAGAAGACCCGATATATACAACATTTTCAGTTTTATTTTCACGAGCAACAGTGATTGCCATAGTCGTTATAACTTCTCCAACAATACCAACGACTGATGCTAATTTGTTGGCTGGTGAAAAATCTACGTCTAGATTATGTAAGACATTTCCGAAATTAGCTGCTGTTAATTCACCAGGAATGGGAGGTTCAGTATCTTTATATATATGTTTAACCTTAAGGTCTATCGTATCTCTATCACCAGATTGTGCTAAATTAGTCAGTGCTTCGTAATCTGTAATTTGAGACAATAAATAACCCAGTCCTTGAATCATGCCACCGCCAGTACCTACACCGCCAACACGGTGCTGTTGTTGACCATCAAAAAAGTGTAATGACGTGCCTGTACCGACATTAGCGAAAATATATTCGTTAATATGGTGACCTTGTTCTTTTAGTAGCATACCTAAACCTTTAGATGATGCATCAAATTCAACAAATATTTTAGCTTCTGTATTTAAATTTTCAGCGATTACACCTGCATTACCACCCGTAAGACTGATGGATTCGAACGTATTTGCATTCAACCATGCAATGACTTCCGATATATTTGTAGTAAGTTCGGTTTCATATGAACGTCCTTGTTGTGATTCTTGGACGATTTTAATTAACGTACCACCGGCATCGATACCGACTTTCATTCTAGTTCACCTCGTGATTTTATATGTCATATTTATAGTAAAGCAAATTTGCTGAATTTCAATAGATTAATTTTAAAAAGGTGAAAATTTAAAATAATTGTATCTAACTTAAGTGGATTTTATTTTGATAAGTGTAAAAAAACAATTATAATATAAGTTGATAAATTATTAGAGGCATAGGGGTTAGTGGTTATGACTATAAAGAAACAATTTGAAAATATAACAATTCAAGAGTTTGAAGAAAAATATAGACAAGATGTAGTTAACTTTGAATTAAGCGAGCGACAACAAATATATTCATCTTTACCGAAAACAGTATTAGACGATGCACTTACAGATGAGAATAGAGTAGCTAACATTGCTATTAATGAAGATGGAGATGTTGTTGGTTTCTTTGTATTACATCAATATTATCAACATGAAGGATACGATACGCCAGAGAATGTCGTTTACGTAAGATCATTATCAATCAATGAGCAATTTCAAGGAAATGGTTATGGAACGACAATGATGATGTACTTACCTCAATATGTACAGATGTTGTTTCCTGATTTTAATCATTTGTATCTAGTTGTTGATGCAGAGAATAAGGGGGCATGGAATGTATATGAACGTGCTGGTTTCATGCATACGGCCACGAAAGAAGAGGGGCCAATTGGTAAAGAACGTTTATACTACTTAGATTTAGATTCTAAACATGTTTCTTCATTGCGATTAATTGAAAACGAAACGTCAAGTATTGCGACATATAATATCGTTGATTTACTTAAAGATAACCAAAAAGTTGGCTTTATTGCACTTGAACAAATGAATAATCGAATTAATATTGTTGCCATTGAAGTTTATAAAGATCAACGTAAAGAAGGCATTGCAGAAAGTGCATTAAGACAAATTCCAACATATGTACGTAAGCATTTTAAACAAGCTAAAACGATTGTTATTACATTATTTGGTGAAAATAATGAATTAAAACCATTGTGTATGAATAGTGGTTTTGTGGAGATTGATCAATCAGATGATTTAGTTATTTTCGAGAAATATATCAATTACTAAGTGAATCGTAATTGCGAAATCGTGTATTGTCATTTATAATTTATTTTTGTTACTATTAATTAATGAAATCCAACGATATAATTAAAAATTCTTCGAAAGGAAGATTAGCTATAATGAAAATCCAAGATTATACTAAAGAAATGGTTGATGAAAAGTCATTTATTGATATGGCTTATACGTTATTAAATGATAAAGGTGCAACAATGAATTTGTACGATATCATTGATGAATTCAAAAAATTAGGTGACTATGAATTTGAAGAAATTGAAAATCGTGTAGTTCAATTCTATACAGATTTAAATACTGACGGACGTTTCTTAAACGTTGGCGAAAATCAATGGGGATTACGTGATTGGTATTCTGTAGATGATATCGAAGAAAAAATTGCTCCAACGATTCAAAAATTCGATATTCTTGATGATGAAGATGAAGAAGATAAGAATCTTAAGTTATTGGGTGACGATGAAATGGATGACGATGATGATATTCCAGCCCAAACAGATGATCAAGAAACATTAGATGATCCTGAAGACGAACAAGTTGAAGATGAAATTAGTGAATCAGATTTAGTAATTGAAGATGACGAAGAGGATGAACTCGACGAAGAAGACGAGGAAGAATTCGAAGACTAAGAAGATTTTAAAACTAAATGCTAGTTTTGATTGACTTTTACTTAAAAGATGATAGAATTTTATTCGGGCTCCTTTAATTAGGACACGTGTATAAATGATATACGCTCCCCTTACAGATATGTGAGAGGGAGCGATTTTTTTATTTTTTCAAAAGTGATTATTTAAAATGAACAAATAGGTAAGGAAGCATCCCTTTATAAATTAGGAGGTCAGGAAATGACAAAATTTATTTTTGTAACGGGCGGAGTAGTATCATCATTAGGAAAAGGTATCACAGCCGCTTCTCTAGGAAGATTATTAAAAGATAGAGGCTTAAAAGTCACAATTCAAAAATTCGATCCATATTTAAACGTTGATCCAGGAACGATGAGTCCATATCAACATGGAGAAGTATTTGTTACAGATGATGGTGCTGAAACTGACTTAGATTTAGGACATTATGAGCGTTTTATCGATATTAATTTAAATAAATATTCAAACGTTACTGCTGGGAAAGTTTATTCTCATGTACTTAAAAAAGAACGTCGTGGTGATTATTTAGGTGGAACTGTTCAAGTTATTCCACACATTACTAATGAAATTAAAGAACGTTTATTACTTGCAGGGGAAAGCACCAATGCTGATGTAGTTATCACTGAAATTGGTGGTACAACTGGTGACATTGAATCGTTACCATTTATCGAAGCAATTAGACAAATTAGAAGCGATTTAGGTCGTGAAAATGTGATGTATGTACATTGTACGTTACTTCCATACATCAAAGCTGCCGGTGAAATGAAAACGAAACCAACGCAACACAGTGTTAAAGAATTACGTGGTTTAGGTATTCAACCAGATTTAATTGTAGTACGTACTGAATATGAAATGACTCAAGATTTAAAAGATAAAATTGCGTTATTCTGTGACATTAATAAAGAAAGTGTTATCGAATGTAGAGATGCATCATCATTATATGAAATTCCATTACAATTAAGTGCACAAGATATGGACGATATTGTTATTAAACGATTAGATTTAGATGCTAAATACGATACTCAGTTAGACGAATGGCAATATTTATTGGACACTGTAAATTCGCTAGATGGTACAATTACGATTGGTTTAGTTGGTAAATACGTAAGCTTACAAGATGCGTACTTATCAGTAGTGGAATCATTGAAGCATGCTGGCTATCCATTGAAAAAAGATGTCGTTGTTAAATGGATCGATTCAGGAGAAGTTAATGACGATAACGTTGAAGACTACTTAAAAGATGTAGATGGTATTCTAGTGCCAGGTGGTTTTGGTTTTAGAGCAAGTGAAGGTAAAATTGCAGCCATTAAATATGCGCGTGAAAACAATGTGCCATACTTTGGTATTTGTTTGGGTATGCAATTGGCAACTGTTGAATTTGCACGTAATGTACTTGGCTTAGAAGGTGCACATTCAGCTGAACTTGATCCTAGCACACCTTACCCAATCATTGATTTACTACCTGAACAGAAAGATATTGAAGATTTAGGTGGTACGTTACGCTTAGGATTATACCCATGCAAAATTAAAGAAGGTACATTAGCGCATCAAATTTATGATGCAATCAACATTGAAGAGAGACACCGTCATCGATATGAATTTAATAACGAATTCAGAGAACAATTAGAAGCGAATGGTATGGTATTCTCTGGAACTAGTCCGGATGGACGTTTAGTTGAAATGGTTGAAATTCCTGAGAATGATTTCTACATTGCTTGTCAATTCCATCCTGAATTCTTATCAAGACCTAATAGACCTCAACCAATATTTAAAGCGTTTGTTGAAGCAGCGAACAACTATCAAAATAAATAATATATTAAAACAACCCTTACATTGCTGTATTAGCATATAAGGGTTGTTTTTTATTTAATATTAAGTTATTACTTTTACAATTCTAAATCTCGTGTCATTTCAACCATTTGAGTGTAAATTTCATAGTAAATATAATTAAATGCCATTGTATGTGGTTGAACCACTTTATCATAATCTTCTGTGTAGACGATAGGTCGTGGAGTAGCGAGGTTAATAAAATGAATAAACTGTTCTGGTATTTCAACATCTTTTGGGCGGTTACAAATCAAGACAACATCAATATCTTTATCGACGAATGTTTGTACATCTTGAGCGACTTCTTCGGTATAAAATGGTGAAAAGAGTAACACTCGGTCTGTAGAGTCAATGTCGTCAACCGTTGTTAATGTTGATAATGGTTTACTAGAGTGAAGATGTTCTTCACTTTCAAGAATAAAGGGTTCGAAAAATTTTAAATCACCATAACCGCGTATATATACATACCCCTCACCACCGATTGCTTGTATTAGACATTGAGCGGCCATTTGAATGTCTAATGCTTGATCTTCTAAACGATTGAATATACCTGTTAATTGTGTATGTAATATTTTAGACATGTAAATCCTCCATTTCATTTTGTATTTTAAATAAACGCAAACGTAAGTGCAATAAAACTGGTTATGATAGGTAATCTAAATGATGTAATGCATGTCAGATAAGATTATTTTAAAATGAGCATACATTCACATGCAATTCAAAATAATATCTGATATAATGATTTTAAAAATTGTGCAGTTGCACACAAGGAGGAACTTTCATGCCATTAGTTTCAATGAAAGAAATGTTAATCGACGCGAAAGAAAATGGTTATGCAGTTGGTCAATACAACTTAAATAACCTTGAATTTACACAAGCAATTTTAGAAGCTTCTCAAGAAGAGAATGCACCAGTTATCTTAGGTGTTTCAGAAGGTGCTGCACGTTACATGAGCGGTTTCTATACAGTAGTTAAAATGGTTGAAGGTTTAATTCATGACTTAAACATTACTGTACCAGTAGCTATCCACTTAGACCATGGTTCAAGTTTTGAAAAATGTAAAGAAGCAATTGATGCTGGATTCACTTCAGTAATGATTGATGCTTCTCATAGCCCATTTGAAGAAAATATTGAAATCACATCTAAAGTAGTAGAATATGCACATCAACATGGTGTATCAGTAGAAGCTGAATTAGGAACTGTTGGTGGACAAGAAGATGACGTTGTTGGTGGCATCATCTATGCTGACCCTAAAGAATGTCAAGAATTAGTTGAAAGAACAGGTATTGATACGTTAGCACCAGCATTAGGTTCAGTTCACGGACCTTACAAAGGTGAACCTAAATTAGGATTTAAAGAAATGGAAGAAATCGGTGCATCAACTGGTTTACCATTAGTACTACATGGTGGTACTGGTATCCCAACGAAAGACATTCAAAAAGCCATTCCTTACGGTACTGCTAAAATTAATGTAAACACTGAAAACCAAATTGCTTCAGCTAAAGCAGTAAGAGAAGTATTAAATAATGATCAAGACGTATATGATCCACGTAAATACTTAGGACCAGCTCGTGAAGCAATTAAAGAAACGGTTAAAGGTAAAATTAGAGAATTTGGTACATCTAACCGCGCTAAATAAGTTTTAAAATAATTGAAGATGTTATTTAAAAGAGTGAAACGTTTCATCGTTTCACTCTTTTTCTTTTATAATATAAGTAATCACATTTAATTATTTTTCAAAAATGATTTATAATATTTGTATATATAATACTTGAGATGGTTTTATAAAGTTTGAATCAATAATTTTTACTATTGCAATTATCTTTAATTCATAATAATTTATGTTTTACAAATAAAGAATGTATATTTTATAATGCTACTAATGTATTATTTTAAATAAATGAGAAACAAAGGAGATAAACTTATGACTCAAGAGGTAATAAAAATTCGCGGTGGTCAAACACTAAAGGGAGAAGTTACGATAAGCGGTGCCAAAAATAGCGCAGTAGCTATCATCCCAGCAACATTATTAGCTCAAGGCCAAGTGAAATTAGATGGCTTACCACAAATTTCCGATGTAGAAACACTAGTTAGTTTATTGGAAGATTTAAACATTAAGGCTCAATTAAATGGTAAAACGCTAGAAGTTGATACTTCTGAAATTCAAAATGCACCACTGCCTAACAATAAGGTTGAATCTCTTCGAGCATCTTATTATATGATGGGAGCGATGTTGGGTCGCTTTAAAAAATGCGTTATCGGCTTACCTGGTGGTTGTCCATTAGGACCACGTCCGATTGATCAACATATTAAAGGTTTCAAAGCATTAGGAGCAGAAATCGATGAATCCAATGACACGTCAATGAAGATTGAAGCTAAAGAATTACATGGTGCTAACATCTTCTTAGATATGGTCAGTGTAGGTGCAACGATTAATATTATGTTAGCTGCTGTACATGCGAAAGGTCAGACAGTTATTGAGAATGCTGCCAAAGAACCTGAAGTTGTAGATGTAGCTAATTTCTTAAATAGTCTTGGTGCAAATATTAAAGGTGCAGGTACAAGTACGCTAAAAATTAATGGTGTTAAAGACTTGCATGGTTCCGAATATCAAATTATTCCTGACCGTATTGAAGCGGGTACATATATGTGTATCGCAGCTGCAGTTGGAGAAGAAATAACGATTAATAATATCGTTCCTAAACACGTTGAAGCTTTAACGGTTAAGTTAAAAGAACTAGGCGTAGATATTGAAATCGATGGAGATGCTGAAAAAGCTATCATTAAACGTAAACCAATGTACAAAAATGTAGACATAAAAACTTTAGTATATCCTGGTTTTGCAACAGATTTACAGCAGCCAATAACGCCATTATTATTTATGGCAGATGGTCCTTCGTTTGTTACAGAAACGATATATCCAGCGCGTTTTAGACATGTCGATGAGTTAAAGCATATGGGTGCCAATATCGATGCAGATATGCAAACAGGAACAGCGACAATTAAACCTTCAACATTAAATGGTGCTGACGTATATGCGAGTGATTTACGTGCTGGTGCATGCCTAATTATTGCTGGTCTATTAGCTGAAGGTATAACTACAATTTATAATGTTAGACATATTTATAGAGGTTATACTGATATCGTTACACATTTGAAAACGCTAGGCGCAGATATTTGGACGGAAGAAGTTTAATCACTACGATAAATTTAAGAAACAAGTCTAAGTCTTAATATAATGTCTTTTTGATTTGATATTTAGCTGTGAATGATTCAGATGCCTTCGTTTGATGATTTCAATTGATCTATGATTGATAGTTTTAGACATTGTATTAGGGCTTGTTTTTCTGGTATAATAATTATATTAGATACTAATATGTTGTAGACTTATAACCATTACTGAAACCAATGTAATGTATTTATAAGTGATTTTTAGTACCTACAATCTAAAGATGTTTTGAATAGAGGTGAAGACATTGGAAATCTGTCCATATCTTGAAGAAACCTTTAAAATTGTTGGTAGAAGTTGGAACGGTTTAATCATTAATTATCTATCACGATGCACTGATTATACTGCGCACTTTTCCGATATGAAAAGGGATTTGAAGACCATTACACCACGTGCATTAAGTATTAAATTAACTGACTTAGGTGAATGGGGATTAGTAGAAAAGAAAGTAGTTTCAACTAGTCCAGTTTCAATCATTTATGAATTGACTGATAAAGGTAAAGCTTTAGCTGAAGCTTTGAAACCTATAGAAGCGTGGGCTCGTGAACACGTTACACTTGAAGAAGAAGTTAAATCTAAATAATAGAGTTAAGCGTTTTGTACTATACACTAAATGAATCTAACAGTTGAGGTTAGTCATTTTAACTATAGGTGCAAAACGCTTTTATTTTTCTGTACTGACATGGTATGTTTAATTCTCGATAAAAAAAGGTACACACATGATATAACGATTCTTAAGGAGTGAAGCATTGATGAGAAATTATACGCAACAATATATCAATGGCGAATGGGTTGATAGCGATAGTAATGAAACAATTGAAGTCATTAATCCAGCAACAGAAGAAGTCATTGGTAAGGTAGCTAAAGGTAATGCTAACGACGTTGACAAAGCAGTAGAAGCTGCAAATAACGTATATTTAGAATTTCGTCATAGCTCAGTAAAAGAAAGAAAAGAACTATTAGATAAAATTGTAGAAGAATATAAAAATAGAAAACAAGACATTATAGAAGCTATTACAGATGAACTTGGTGCACCACTCACATTATCTGAAAATGTGCATTATCAAATGGGATTAGATCATTTCCAAGAAGCTAGTAGAGCGCTAGATTCATTTGAATTTGATGAAAGACGTGGCGATGCATTAGTAACTAAAGAAGCGATAGGTGTTTCAGGATTAGTGACACCATGGAACTTCCCAACTAATCAAACGTCATTGAAATTAGCCGCTGCATTTGCAGCAGGAAGTCCTGTAGTTCTAAAACCTTCTGAAGAAACACCATTTGCAGCCGTTATTTTAGCTGAAATTTTTGATAAAGTAGGCGTGCCTAAAGGTGTATTCAATCTAGTAAACGGTGATGGTGAAGGTGTCGGTAATCCTCTAAGTGAACATCCTAAAGTCAGAATGATGTCATTTACTGGTTCAGGTCGTACAGGCTCTAAAATTATGGAAAAGGCTTCTAAAGATTTCAAGAAAGTATCACTTGAATTAGGTGGTAAATCACCATATATCGTTTTAGATGATGTTGATGTTAAGGAAGCTGCAAAAGCGACAACAGGCAAAGTCGTTAATAATACAGGTCAAGTTTGTACTGCTGGTACACGTATTTTGATACCAGAAAGTAAAAAAGAAGATTTCTTAACCGCATTAAAAGAAGAATTTAGTAAAGTTAAAGTTGGCGATCCACGTGAAGAAGGCACTCAAGTCGGTCCAATTATTAGTAAAAAACAATTTGATACAGTTCAATCCTATATTGATAAAGGGATTGAAGAAGGTGCCGAATTATTCTATGGTGGTCCTGGTAAACCAGAAGGATTAAATAAAGGTTACTTTGCAAGACCAACCATTTTCATTAATGTTGATAACGATATGACCATTGCGCAAGAAGAAATCTTTGGTCCAGTTGCCTCTGTTATCACTTATAATGACTTAGATGAAGCAATTAAAATTGCAAATGATACAAAATATGGATTAGCAGGTTACGTAATTGGTAAAGATAAAGAAACACTTCAAAAAGTAGCACGCTCAATTGAAGCTGGACGAATTGAAATCAATGAGGCTGGCAATCAACCTGATTTACCGTTTGGTGGTTACAAACAATCTGGTATCGGCCGTGAGTGGGGCGATTACGGAATTGAAGAATTCTTAGAAGTGAAATCAATTGCCGGCTATTTCAGTTAATTTTAAAAATTAATTAATTTGTCATTTATAACAGTTCATGGGATATTTTTAGTTCCATGAGCTGTTTTATTTTTGGAAATTTAATAAAATCGTTTTGTATTTAAATTGAAAATTTGCTATATTAATTCTAGTATTCAAGACTTTAAAAAGTAATATATGAAATATCCAAAATAGATTTTGTGATTTATCGAAGTGAATCTATATGGAATTATTTCTTTTCAAGTCAAATTTAAGTCTTTATAAATATATAAGAAATGGGTGCAATTTATGCCTGAAAAAGTACGTACATCTCCGCAATATGAGTCGTTTCATGAATTGTATAAAAACTACACAACGAAAGAATTAACTCAGAAAGCCAAATTGTTAAAACTTACAAATTATAGTAAGTTAAACAAGAGTGAATTAGTATTAGCTATTATGGAAGCCCAAATGGAAAAAGATGGGAACTACTACATGGAAGGTGTCTTGGATGATATCCAACCTGATGGCTATGGATTTTTAAGAACAGTCAATTATTCAAAAGGTGAAAAGGACATTTATATATCTGCAAGTCAAATTCGCCGTTTCGAAATCAAACGTGGTGACAAAGTAACTGGTAAAGTGCGTAAACCCAAAGATAATGAAAAATATTACGGTTTATTACAAGTAGACTTTGTTAATGACGAAAATGCTGAAGTTGTAAAAAAACGCCCTCACTTTCAAGCTTTAACACCTCTTTATCCTGAGGAAAGAATCGTTTTAGAAACAGAACCCCAAAATTATTCAACACGTGTTATGGATTTAGTTACACCGATTGGTTTAGGTCAACGTGGACTTATCGTTGCGCCACCAAAAGCTGGTAAAACATCATTATTAAAAGAAATTGCTAATGCGATTTGCAAAAATAAACCTGATGCGAAACTGTTTGTTTTATTAGTAGGGGAACGACCAGAAGAAGTCACTGATATAGAACGCTCTGTAGAATCTGCTGAAGTAGTACATTCAACTTTTGATGAGCCACCTCAACACCACGTAAAAGTAGCTGAATTATTATTAGAACGTGCTAAACGTTTAGTTGAGATTGGTCAAGATGTGATTATTTTAATGGACTCAATTACTCGATTGGCAAGAGCATATAACCTTGTTATACCGCCAAGTGGACGAACACTATCAGGTGGACTTGATCCCGCTTCATTACACAAGCCTAAAGCATTTTTTGGTGCTGCACGTAATATTGAAGCAGGTGGGAGCTTAACGATATTAGCTACTGCATTAGTAGAAACTGGTTCACGTATGGATGATATGATTTATGAAGAGTTCAAAGGAACAGGAAATATGGAACTCCATCTTGATCGTAAATTGTCTGAACGTCGAATTTTCCCAGCAATTGATATTGGAAGAAGTTCTACACGTAAAGAAGAATTATTAATTAGTAAATCTGAACTAGATTCATTATGGCAATTAAGAAACATGTTTACGGATTCTACAGATTTCACTGAAAGGTTCATTAGAAAACTTAAACGCTCTAAAAGTAATAAAGAATTTTTCGAGCAATTACAAAAGGCTGCAGAAGAAAGTACAAAAACAGGTAAACCAATTATTTAATGAATATCTGTTTGAGGGTTGCGTTTTAATCTAATAACTATTATAATTACCAAGTATTGGGTAAAAAACTCACAAATAACTCTGTTCCAGATGGTTCAGGGCAAAGGAGCTGAAAATAATGAGACAAGGAATCCATCCTGATTATCACAAAGTTATCTTTTTAGATACAACAACAAACTTTAAATTTTTAAGTGGTTCAACTAAAACATCTTCAGAAACAATGGAATGGGAAGATGGCAATGAATACCCAGTTATTCGTTTAGATGTATCTTCAGATTCACATCCATTCTACACAGGACGTCAAAAATTCGCTGCTGCGGATGGTCGTGTGGAACGTTTCAACAAAAAGTTTGGTCTCAAATCAAACAACAACTAATTATAAGTTTAAACTGTCTGCCTAGTCTATTTTATATAGAATCGCGTAGGCAGTTTTTTTAAATTTAAGTAGTCTTTAAAGAGATAGTTATAATACATAGAAATATGATATAATTAAGCGATTATGTTTTTGTAAAAGGTGGAACTTATAATGTATGAAACTTACCATTCCGGTTGGATTGAATGCATTACTGGAAGTATGTTTAGCGGTAAGTCAGAAGAACTTATTCGTAGATTAAGAAGAGGCATATACGCTAAACAAAAAGTAGTAGTGTTTAAACCAGCGATTGATGATCGTTATCACAAAGAAAAAGTTGTTTCTCATGACGGAAATGAATTAGAAGCAATTAATATTTCGACATCTAGAGATATATTGTTGCATGATTTATCTCAAGTTGATGTCATTGGCATTGATGAAATTCAATTTTTTGATAAAGAAATTGTAAATATAGTTGAGAAGCTTGCAGAAAATGGTCATCGAGTTGTGGTAGCAGGCTTAGATATGGATTTTAGAGGAGAACCATTTGAACCGATGCCTCAAATTATGGCGGTAAGTGAACAGGTTACTAAACTGCAAGCTGTTTGCGCAGTATGCGGTTCATCATCGAGTAGAACACAACGCTTAATCAATGGACAACCAGCTAAAGTTGATGATCCTATCATTTTAGTAGGCGCAAATGAAAGTTACGAACCGAGATGTCGAGCACATCATATAGTAGCACCAAGTACAAGTGACGAGGAGGAAATGTAGTGTTTGATCAATTAGATATCGTTGAAGAAAGATATGAACAACTCAATGAGATGTTAAGTGACCCTGAAATCGTAAATGATCCAGACAAGTTACGCAAATATTCAAAAGAACAAGCTGATTTACAAAAAACAGTTGATGTATATAGAGACTATAAAAGTAAAAAAGAAGAAATAGCTGAAATTGATGACATGTTAAACGAAACAGATGATAAAGAAGAAATCGAAATGTTAAAAGAGGAAAGCGCTAGCTTGAAAAGTGTGATTCCTGATTTAGAAGAACAGCTTAAATTCTTACTAATACCAAAAGACCCTAACGATGAAAAAGACGTTATCGTTGAAATTAGAGCAGCTGCAGGTGGAGATGAAGCAGCCATCTTTGCGGGAGATTTACTAAGAATGTATAGTAAATATGCAGAATCTCAAAACTTTAAAACGGAAATAGTTGAAGCGGCTGAAAGTGACCATGGTGGTTACAAAGAAATTAGTTTCTCAGTTTCTGGGAACGGTGCATACAGTAAATTAAAATTTGAAAATGGCGCACATCGAGTTCAACGTGTACCAGAAACAGAATCAGGTGGCCGAATTCATACGTCAACAGCAACAGTTGCTGTACTGCCTGAAGTAGAAGATGTTGAAATTGAAATTCGCAATGAAGATTTGAAAATAGACACATATCGTTCAAGTGGTGCAGGTGGTCAGCACGTCAATACTACTGACTCAGCTGTACGTATTACACACTTACCAACGGGTGTGATTGCGACATCTTCTGAAAAATCACAAATTCAAAACCGTGAAAAAGCTCTGAAAGTATTAAAAGCACGTCTATATGATATGAAATTACAAGAAGAACAACAAAAATATGCGGCACAACGTAAATCAGCAGTAGGAACTGGTGATAGATCTGAACGTGTTAGAACATATAACTATCCGCAAAGTCGTGTGACAGACCATAGAATAGGTTTAACATTACAAAAGTTAGACCAAATTATGGAAGGTAAGTTAGATGAAATTATTGATGCTTTAACTTTATCTGAACAAACTGAGAAATTGAAAGAACTTAACAATGGTGAACTTTAAAGAAAAATTAGATAGTGCTATCAAACAAGCTGTAGAAAAAGGGTACGAACAATCAAGAGCGGAATGGTTAATGCTTGATTTATTTGGGTGGTCAAGAACGGATTATTTAATTCATATGTATGATGATATGTCAAAAGCAGAAGAAATTAAGTTTTCGCTGGCGACTGAACGAATGCTTTTAGGAGAACCAATCCAATATATTGTTGGATTTCAATCTTTTTATGGCTACCAATTTCAAGTCAATGAACATTGTTTAATTCCACGACCTGAAACCGAGGAAGTAATGTTGCATTTTCTTGAGCATTGTAACTCAAGCGCATCGATTGCTGATGTTGGAACGGGTAGTGGTGTATTGGCTGTTACATTAAAAAAGCTAAATAATGACTTTACTGTTTATGCAACAGATATCGTTCAAGAAACTATAGATATCGCTGCTGATAATGCGCATAATCATGAGGTGGATATCCATTTCTTGAAAGGCAATGCCTTGAAACCGTTTATCCAACATAATATTAAATTGGATGGTATTATTTCCAATCCACCATATATTGATGTTGATGAGATGGATACAATGGCACCTACAGTTGTTAAATACGAGCCCCATAAAGCATTATTCGCAGAAAATAAAGGCTATGCTATTTATGAATCAATCCTTAATGACTTACCTCAAGTGCTCAATGATGATGCTTATGTGACCTTTGAAATTGGCTATAATCAAGGTGAGAAATTAAGAAGTATCATTTTAGAAAAATATCCTAATTTGGATGTTAAAGTTATCAAAGATATAAATGGAAATGATAGAATCGTATCATTTAAATGGTGAAACTCAAAGGGAACGGGATAGATATTAAAATGAATTCGTATTCCCGCCCCAGCTTACTTTGATTATGGAATTTCTTGATGAAATTCTTTTTGCTGGGTCCCACCGGTAAGGATGACTAGGTTTGAAATGGCTTAATTTAAGCGCGTTTTCAAATCAGTTAGCCACTGCCAAAAATGATATTGTAGGCTGAGACAGTTTGATTTGTCTCAGCTTCTTTTCCTATATATGAATAAAAATGATGGAGGAGTGAGCTTGATGAAAACGAATTTATGGGATATGCGTCAATATCAAAATGCGCCATTAGATTATCCGGAATTAGACAAAATAAAGCAGATATATCAAGATGGTGGTTTAATTGCAATTCCGACAGAAACAGTATATGGGTTGGGTGCAGATGCCCGAAACCAACAAGCCGTTTCAAATATATATCAAGCCAAGGGTCGTCCTTCCGACAATCCACTAATTGTACATATTCACGACATCTCTCAAATTGATGATTTTGTGTCACACTTACCAAGTGAGGCAAAATGCTTGATGGATGAATTTTGGCCAGGTCCGATTTCATTTATTTTACCTTTAAAGCCTGGGTATCTCTGTGACAAAGTGACAGGTGGTTTGCAATCCATCGCTGTACGTATGCCAAGTCATCCCATTGGCCGTGCAATTCTCCAATATACGGATATGCCGATTGCTGCGCCAAGTGCTAATGTCAGTGGTAGACCTTCACCTACGACGTTTCAACATGTTTATTCCGATTTAAATGGGAAGATAGATGGAATCGTTAATGGAGATCAAAGTGAAGAAGGTCTAGAAAGTACTGTACTCGATTGCACACAGTTCCCATTTAGAATAGCCAGACCAGGAGCAATTACACAATCAATGATTAATGAAGTCTTGCCTGGAAGTGTTGAACATTATCATTATGATACGACAAGCAAACCGATAGCCCCTGGTATGAAATATAAGCACTATGCTCCTGAAACACCTGTAACGATGCTGACAAATCTAAGTAAACCTATTACAACTGTTAAAGATTGGACGCATACCGCTTTTATTTTACCGGATAATTTAAAACACTTTGTCCCTAGTGATGCCATATTCATTTCGCTCTGTAAAGATCAGAATGATACGAAACAAGCCAATCATAATTTGTTTAAAATACTCCATGATATCGATGAAAATTCAGAAATACATGAGGCATATATTTATGCATTTGATAAAACAGATACAACAGAGGCAATTATGAACAGAATGCGTAAAGCTACAGGAAATCACTTAGTTAGAGGTGAAACATTATGAGAATAACGTTTGTATGTACTGGAAATACGTGTCGTAGTCCGATGGCAGAAAGTATTGCAAAGAAAATACTCGAAAAAGATGTTATTAATTCAAGAGGGTTATTTGCAGTAGATGGACAATCTATTTCACCTGAATCACTTAAAGTAATCGCTGAGCATGAATTGCCAGAACCTACGCGGGCCAAGCAATTTAGTAAGGCGGATTTAGAAAGCGATTTAATCTTAACAATGACTGAAATGCATAAACAACAACTTATTTATAGTTTTGGTGATAATGGTCGCATTTATCAACTTGGTGAATATGTTGGGGAATCAGGTGATATTGGCGATCCATTTGGAGGTAGTATTGAAACCTACCGACAAACATTTAAAGAGCTTCAACACTTAATAAGTAAATTACAGTCAGATTCATAAAGCGAAATATTATACAATTAGTATATGTTAAGCGTTAAATAAGTTATAATAAAGAAGTATAGCTAGTTTGCTATGCTTCTTTTTAATTATGTAATTAAGGTGGAGATTTCAATGCAAGAACTTAAAACTTTGCTTGATGAACTTAAGGCGCAATCTTTTTTCAAGAAAGATGAAATTTGCGTGATAGGATGTTCGACTTCTGAAGTTATAGGACAAAAGATAGGTTCTGTAGGATCAATGGAAGTTGCAGAGGAAATCTTTAGCGCATTAGCACAAGTGAAACAAGAGACTGGTGTTTCTTTTGCATTTCAAGGCTGTGAGCATATTAACAGAGCAGTTACAATTGAACGTGAAGATTTCAATCCGCTAACGATGGAAGAAGTATCAGTTGTTCCTGATGTTCACGCAGGTGGAAGTCTTGCAACTTATGCTTATAAGCAAATGAATGATCCAATCGTAGTTGAACATATTTCAGTTCCTAAGGGTATTGATATTGGTCAAACATTAATTGGAATGCATATTAAACACGTTTGTGTACCGGTTAGAACAAGTGTCAAACAAGTTGGTGAAGCTATTGTTACGATAGCTACATCAAGACCTAAGAAAATCGGTGGTGAACGAGCTAAATACGAATAAGCTAGAAAGTGTAAAGGGGGATTTTTTATATGTCATATATCCAAAATCAAGATAAAGCTGTCTATGAAGCAATTCAAAATGAATATAATAGGCAAAATAACAACATTGAATTAATCGCATCTGAAAACTTTGTATCTGAAGCGGTGATGGAAGCACAGGGTTCTGTGATGACTAACAAATATGCTGAAGGCTATCCAGGTCGTCGTTACTATGGTGGTTGTGATTATGTTGACGTAACTGAAACGATTGCAATTGAAAGAGCGAAAGCATTATTTGGTGCGGAGCATGTAAATGTGCAACCCCACTCAGGGTCTCAAGCCAATATGGCAGTATATCTTGTCGCTTTAGAGATGGGTGATACTGTTTTAGGTATGAATTTGAGTCATGGTGGTCATTTAACGCATGGTTCACCAGTTAATTTCAGTGGTAAATTCTACAACTTTGTAGATTATGGCGTAGATAAAGAAACTGAAAAAATTGACTATGACGTTGTGCGTCAACTAGCACATGAACACAAGCCTAAATTAATCGTTGCAGGAACTTCAGCGTATTCAAGACAACTTGATTTTAAAAAGTTTAAAGAAATCGCTGATGAAGTTGGCGCAAAATTAATGGTTGATATGGCTCATATCGCTGGTTTAGTTGCAGCAGGTTTACATCCAAATCCTGTAGAATATGCTGATTTTGTAACAACAACGACGCATAAAACTTTACGTGGCCCACGTGGTGGATTAATTCTTTGTAAAGAAGCATATAAGAAGGATATAGATAAAACAATATTCCCTGGAATACAAGGTGGACCTTTAGAACATGTCATTGCTGCTAAAGCAGTCGCATTCGGTGAAGCACTTGAACAAGACTTTAAAACGTATCAAGAGCAAGTCATCAAAAATGCTAAAGTGCTTTCTGAAACGTTGAAAGAAGAGGAATTTAGAATTGTGTCAGGTGGCACTGATAACCATTTAGTATCTGTAGATGTTAAAAACTCAGTAAATGTTACAGGTAAAGAAGCGGAAGCGACATTAGATTCAATTGGAATAACATGCAATAAAAATACAATTCCATTTGATCAAGAAAAAGCTTTTGTAACAAGTGGTATACGTTTAGGCACACCAGCTGCTACAACAAGAGGCTTTGATGAAGAAGCATTCAAAGAAGTTGGTCGTATTATTAGCTTAGCACTTAAACACCCTAATGATGATACAAAATTGAAAGAAGCAAGAGAAAGGGTAAGTCGTTTAACAGCTAAATATCCGCTATATGAATAATTTATAAAAATTTGGAGGCAATATAAATGAGTAAAGTACATGTATTTGATCACCCACTAATTCAACACAAATTAAGTTATATCCGTGATATGAATACGGGAACTAAAGAATTTAGAGAACTTGTTGATGAAGTCGGCATGTTAATGGCGTATGAGGTTACTAGAGATTTAGAACTTCAAGAAGTTGAAATTAAAACGCCAGTAACAACTATGACTGCAAAAAGATTAGCTGGTAAAAAATTAGCAATTGTTCCAATTCTTAGAGCCGGTTTAGGGATGACAGATGGTGTATTAAGCTTAGTCCCAGCGGCACGTGTTGGTCATATTGGTTTATACCGTGATCCTAAAACATTGGAAGCAGTAGAATACTTTGCTAAACTTCCACAAGATATTGATGAGAGACAAATTATTGTGGTAGACCCAATGTTAGCTACTGGAGCATCAGCAATCGAAGCAATTAATTCGTTGAAGAAACGCGGTGCTAAAAATATTAGATTCATGTGTCTTATTGCTGCACCAGAGGGTGTTGAAAAAATGCAAGAAGCGCACGATGATGTCGATATCTATATTGCAGCATTAGACGAAAAATTAAATGATAAAGCATATATTACACCAGGTTTAGGTGATGCTGGAGACAGATTGTTCGGTACAAAATAGGTATAGGAGTTTATGTATGAGAAAGATTATGACAGTCTTTGGTACTAGACCAGAAGCAATTAAGATGGCACCTTTAGTGAAGGCACTCGAGTGTGATGCTGAGTTAGAACCAATGATTGTTGTAACTGCTCAGCATCGCGAAATGTTAGATTCGGTCTTACAAACTTTCAACATCGAGCCACATTATGATTTGAATATCATGAAGGAAGGTCAAACGTTATCAGACATTACATCAAGAGCAATGACGCAACTTGAAGAAATTATTAAAAAAGAAAAACCGGATATGGTGCTCGTCCATGGCGATACCACTACTACATTTTCAGGTGCACTAGCTGATTTTTATAATCAAGTACCTGTTGGTCACGTAGAAGCTGGTTTAAGAACACGACGTAAATATGCACCTTTCCCAGAAGAGATAAATAGGCAAATGGTAAGTAATTTAGCCGACCTGCATTTTGCGCCTACTAAAGGTGCAGCGAATAATTTGCTTCAAGAACAGAAAAATCCAGACACAGTAATTATTACTGGAAATACTGCTATTGATACACTTAAATTAACGGTCCAAAAGGAATATACATCAGATATAATCACAAAGCATCAAAATAAACGCATTATTCTATTAACTGTTCACCGAAGAGAAAATATTGGACAGCCAATGATTGAGATTTATAAAGCAATGCGCACTATTGTTGATGAATATGAAGATGTGGTCATTGTATCACCACTACATCTGAATCCTAAAGTAAGGTCACTAGCTTATAAGTATTTAGGTGATCATGAGCGTATTGAATTAATTGAACCATTAGACGTTGTAGACTTCCACAACTTCGTAAGTAACGCCTATTTAATCTTGACGGATTCAGGCGGTATTCAAGAAGAGGCACCTTCATTGAATAAACCTGTACTAGTGCTTAGAGATGTAACCGAGAGACCAGAAGGTGTAGCAGCGGGCACTTTGAAAATAATTGGAACGGATTTTGAAAATGTGCATCATACAACGGCAGAATTATTGGATAACGAAATAATTTATAATCAAATGTCACAAACTCAAAATCCTTATGGTGATGGTAAAGCATCTATAAGAATTTGTGAGAGTATAAAATATTATTTTGGTTTGACATCAAATTCACCAGAGCCCTTCAAATCATAAAAAAATCTAAATTGTGAACATTTTGTGACAATAAAAGAGTTAATTTTTACAACAATTTGAATAGAATTGACACACTATTTACCCTATATTATTATTAAATTTGTATGAGTGGAACGGTTTACATGGTTGTCATAAGTTAATTTGGAGGAGAAAAATGAGGCGTTTCAGCATCATATTTAAACAATTCATTCAATATTATATTTATTTTTTAATTATATTGGCTGTGTTGTATATCGTTATTCCAAATCCTTTTATTCTAGGATTAATAATAGGAACATTTGGATCTTTAATAAATACCTATATTTTCGAATTATATTTATCTCGGGCAAAGCAACCAGATAACATACATATTTCTACGGGCAATACTTGGAGGTACTTAGTCGCTATCATTGCGTGTGTAATATGGTTTTTATTTAAATATAGTGTCAATATTATTGGGGTAATGATTGGTCTTATGTTTTCTTATGTTTTAATCATTTTACGCCCTCTACTGCTTAAGAATTAAAATTTTAATAAAGAAAGAGGTGAGTACATGGATCACAAAAACCCGCTCGTAAGTTGGAATGTATTTGGTTTTGATCTCGTTTTCAATTTAGCAAGCATCATGATGTTAGTTGTTACAGCAATCATTGTTTTTCTAATAGCTATTATTTGTACGCGTAATCTAAAGAAAAGACCATCAGGTAAACAGAATTTTATCGAATGGATCTTTGACTTTGTAAGAAGCATCATAGAGAGTAATATGGCTTGGAAAAAAGGTGGTCAGTTTCACTTCTTAGCAGTAACATTGATTTTATTTATCTTTGTTGCAAACATGTTAGGACTACCATTTGCTATAGTGACTAAAGATCATTATCTATGGTGGAAATCTCCAACAGCTGATGCAACTGTCACATTGACATTATCAACTATGATGATATTACTTACACACTATTATGGTGTGAAAATGCGTGGAACTAAAGCTTACATAGGTAATTACTTTAAACCATTCTGGCCATTAGCAATTATCAATGTTTTTGAAGAATTCTCTTCAACATTAACACTTGGTCTACGTTTATACGGTAATATATTTGCCGGTGAATTATTACTTTCTTTATTAGCCGGCTTAGTTGTAAGCAGTGCTTGGGGTTGGATTATAGGTATTCCAGGTTTAATCGTATGGCAAGGATTCTCTATCTTTGTCGGCTCAATCCAAGCATATATATTTATCATGCTTTCAATGGTTTACATGTCCCACAAAGTAGCGGACACACATTAACTTAAACAAACATTTTAGGAGGAATTATTAATATGGGTTTAATCGCAGCAGCAATTGCAATTGGTTTATCAGCACTAGGCGCAGGTATCGGTAACGGTCTTATCGTTTCAAGAACAGTAGAAGGTGTAGCTCGTCAACCAGAAGCACGTGGACAATTAATGAGTATCATGTTCATCGGTATTGGTTTAGTTGAGGCATTACCTATCATCGGTGTTGTAATCGCATTCATGACTCTTTTCCAATAAGAAAATTTCATGGCGAAGTCACTTGGATCTTCGCCGTTCGTTTTATTTAATGGCAAGTGGTGATTAATTATGAAAGGAGTGTCAAATGCCAGTGAATGCATTAACTAATTCATTCGTTTTAGGTGCAGCAGGTGGTGGTGTTGAATGGGGTACTGTCATTGTTACAGTAATCACATTTGCTATTTTATTAGCACTACTTAAGAAATTTGCTTGGGGTCCATTAAAAGAAGTAATGGACAAACGTGAACGCGACATCAATAGAGACATTGATGAAGCTGAAGAAGCAAAATTAAATGCACAAAAACTTGAAGAAGAAAATAAAAAGACACTAAAACAAACTCAAGATGAAGTTCAACGTATTTTAGAAGATGCTAGAGTTCAAGCACGTAAACAACATGAAGAAATCATTCATGAAGCAAATATTCGTGCAAACGGTATGATTGAAACTGCTCAAAGTGAAATCAATAGCGAGAAAGAACGTGCATTAGCAGATATTAACAATCAAGTGTCTGAGTTATCAGTATTGATTGCATCTAAAGTACTTCAAAAAGAAATTTCAGAACAAGATCAAAAAGAACTTGTTGATAAGTATTTAAAAGAGGCAGGCGATAAATAATGGCAAATGTAGCAAATAAATACGCTAAAGCATTATTTGACGTCGCTATCGATAAAGACAGATTAGATTTAATGTACGAAGAACTTAGTATAGTTAGTGAAGCCACAAAAAACTATGATGAAGATTTAAGAGCAATTGACTCAAATCCTAACCAACCAGCTTCTGAAAGACGCAAATTTGTTGGTATCGTTTTTGGAGATGCTAATTATTACTTAAAAAATATGCTAATGATATTAGCTAATAATCGTCATTTAGTACTGATTAATTCAATTTTTAAAGAATTTAAAAGTTTATACAATGAACATCATAATGAAGATTCAGCCATTGTTGAATCAGTTTATCAATTAAGTGACGATGAACTTAGTCGCATTAAAGACTTAATTTTAAAACAAACGAATTTATCACAAGTACATATTACTACGAAAATAAATCCTGAATTAATTGGAGGATTTAGAGTTAAAGTTGGTACTACTGTGCTAGATGGCAGTGTTAAAAAAGATTTAGAACAAATCGAACGCAAATTTAGAAGAGTAAACTAAAATAAAGAGGAGTGACATAGATGGCCATAAAAGCTGAAGAAATCAGTGCATTACTTCGCTCACAAATTGAAAATTATGAGTCTGAAATGTCTGTAACTGATGTAGGTACGGTACTCCAAATTGGTGACGGTATCGCATTAATTCACGGATTAAATGACTGTATGGCTGGTGAGCTAGTAGAGTTCTCAAATGGTGTTCTTGGTTTAGCTCAAAACCTTGAAGAATCAAATGTGGGTGTAGTTATTTTAGGACCATATACTGAAATTACTGAAGGCGACGAAGTTAGACGTACTGGACGTATTATGGAAGTTCCAGTAGGGGAAGAACTTATTGGTCGCGTTGTTAACCCATTAGGTCAACCTATTGATGGACAAGGTCCTATCAATACAACAAAAACACGCCCTGTTGAACAAAAAGCAACAGGTGTAATGGCTCGTAAATCTGTTGACGAACCACTTCAAACTGGTATTAAAGCGATTGACGCATTAGTTCCAATCGGACGTGGTCAACGTGAGTTAATTATCGGAGATAGACAAACAGGTAAAACAACCATCGGTATTGATACAATCTTAAACCAAAAAGGTTTAGATACAATTTGTATTTACGTAGCAATTGGTCAAAAAGATTCAACTGTACGTGCAAACGTAGAAAAATTACGTCAAGCTGGCGCATTAGATTACACTATTGTTGTTTCAGCTTCAGCATCTGAACCTTCACCATTACTTTATATTGCACCTTATTCTGGTGTAACTATGGGTGAGGAATTCATGTTTAATGGTAAGCATGTATTAATCGTTTATGATGATCTTACAAAACAAGCGGCAGCATACCGTGAGTTATCATTACTTTTACGTAGACCTCCAGGTCGTGAAGCTTACCCTGGTGATGTTTTCTATCTACATAGTAGATTATTAGAAAGAGCAGCCAAATTAAATGATGATTTAGGTGGCGGCTCAATTACGGCGTTACCAATTATCGAAACACAAGCAGGGGATATTTCTGCTTATGTACCAACTAACGTAATTTCAATTACAGATGGACAAATCTTCTTACAATCTGACTTATTCTTCTCAGGTGTAAGACCTGCGATTAATGCGGGACAATCAGTTTCACGTGTAGGTGGATCTGCTCAAATCAAAGCAATGAAGAAGGTAGCAGGAACGCTACGTTTAGACTTAGCTTCTTATAGAGAGTTAGAATCATTTGCGCAATTCGGTTCTGATTTAGATGAATTCACAGCTAGAAAACTTGAAAGAGGTAAACGTACGGTTGAAGTGTTGAAACAAGACCAAAACAAACCATTACCTGTTGAAAACCAAGTTTTAATTATATATGCCTTAACAAAAGGTTATTTAGATGATATTCCTGTTGAGGATATTACACGTTTCGAAGACGAATTAAATAGTTGGGCGAAATCAAATGGTTCTGACTTATTAAATGAAATTAGAGAAACTGGTGCCTTACCATCTGACGAAAAATTTGAAGCTACAATTAATGAATTCAAGAAAAGCTTTAGCAAATCTGAATAATTAAACTTTAAATTGAAAGGGTGGTGAGATAATGGCTTCATTAAAAGAGATAGATGGTCGTATCAAATCGACGAAAAAAATGAAACAAATTACCAAAGCAATGAACATGGTATCAAGTTCAAAATTACGTCGAGCTGAAAAAAACACAAAGCAATTTGAACCCTATATGGAAAAAATGCAGGATGCGATTACTGCAATTGCAGGAGCGAGTAAACACTCTAGTCATCCTATGTTAAGACCTAGACAAGTTCAACGTAGTGGTTACTTAGTAATTACTAGTGACAAAGGCTTAGCAGGTGCATACAGTTCAAATGTCTTAAAACGACTGATTAATGATATTAGTGAAAAACATTCTAGTAGTGATGAATATAGCATTATTGTATTAGGTCAATCTGGTGTTGATTTCCTTAAAAATAGAGGTTATGAAATTGAAAATTCACTTGTTGATGTTCCCGATCAACCTTCATTCAAATCAATACAAGCAATTGCGAAACATGCGATTGACTTATTTAGTGAAGAACATATTGATGAATTAAAAATTTATTATAGTCATTATGTTAGTGTTCTTGAAAATAAACCAACGACTAAACAAGTTTTACCATTATCTCGAGAAGATTCTAGCCAAGGTCAAGGTCAAATGTCTTCTTATGAATTTGAACCGGATAAAGAATCTATCCTAAGTGTTATTCTTCCTCAATATGTTGAAAGTTTAATTTATGGAACGATTTTAGATGCTAAGGCTAGTGAACATGCAGCGAGAATGACTGCAATGAAAAATGCTTCTGATAATGCGACTGAACTTATTGATGACTTATCATTACAATATAATAGAGCGAGACAAGCTGAAATCACACAACAAATTACTGAAATTGTTGGTGGTTCCGCAGCACTTGAATAATATTTTAAAGGAGGAAACAACATGGGTAATGGCCGTGTAACTCAGGTTATGGGTCCTGTTATTGACGTTCGTTTTGAACATAATGAAGTACCTGAAATTAATAACGCCTTAATCATTGAAGTTCCTAAAGAAGATGGTACTTTTGAATTAACACTTGAAGTTGCATTACAACTAGGTGATGACGTTGTTCGTACAATCGCTATGGATTCAACAGATGGTGTTCAACGAGGCATGGAAGTTCAAAACACTGGACAAGATATTTCAGTGCCAGTTGGTGAAGTAACACTAGGTCGTGTATTTAACGTCTTAGGTGATACAATTGATTTAGAAGATAAATTAGATAGTTCAGTGAGACGTGATCCAATTCATAGACAATCACCTAATTTTGATGAATTATCTACTGAAGTGGAAATTCTTGAAACTGGAATTAAAGTTGTAGACTTACTAGCACCTTATATTAAAGGTGGTAAAATCGGACTATTCGGTGGTGCCGGAGTTGGTAAAACCGTATTAATTCAAGAATTAATTAATAACATCGCACAAGAACACGGTGGTATCTCTGTATTCGCTGGTGTAGGTGAACGTACACGTGAAGGTAATGACCTTTACTATGAAATGAGAGATAGTGGTGTTATCAAGAAAACAGCGATGGTATTCGGTCAAATGAACGAGCCACCTGGTGCGCGTATGCGTGTAGCTTTATCTGCATTAACAATGGCTGAGTACTTCCGTGATGAACAAGGACAAGACGTTCTTTTATTCATCGATAACATTTTCAGATTTACTCAAGCAGGTTCTGAAGTATCAGCTTTATTAGGACGTATGCCTTCTGCCGTAGGTTATCAACCTACATTAGCTACAGAAATGGGTCAATTACAAGAACGTATTACATCAACGAATAAAGGTTCTGTAACATCAATCCAAGCCGTATTCGTACCAGCCGATGACTATACTGACCCAGCGCCAGCAACTGCATTCGCTCACTTAGATGCGACAACTAACCTTGAACGTAAATTAACAGAAATGGGTATCTATCCAGCTGTGGATCCATTAGCGTCTACATCAAGAGCGTTAGAACCAGCAATTGTTGGTCAAGAGCACTATGAAGTGGCACGTGATGTTCAATCAACACTTCAAAAATATAGAGAATTGCAAGATATTATCGCAATTTTAGGTATGGATGAGTTATCAGAAGAAGATAAACTTACAGTAGAACGTGCACGTAGAATTCAATTCTTCTTATCACAAAACTTCCACGTTGCAGAACAATTTACTGGTCAAAAAGGTTCATATGTACCTGTTAAAACGACAGTAGCTGATTTCAAAGCGATTTTAGATGGTAAATACGACCATATTCCTGAAGATGCTTTCCGTTTAGTTGGTAGTATGGAAGATGTAATTGCCAAAGCAAAAGATATGGGTGTTGAAGTCTAAACAATTAGGAGGTATAGATAATGAGTACAGTTAATCTTGATATTGTCACTCCTAATGGTTCAGTCTACGAAAAAGATGACGTTGAACTAGTTGTTTTTCAAACAACAGCTGGTGAAATGGGTGTCATGAGTGGGCATATTCCGACAGTTGCCGCATTAAAAACAGGCCATGTTAAAGTGAACTTTAGAAATGGTACTGAATATATAGCTGTTAGTGGTGGCTTTGTTGAAATTAGACAACATAAAGTATCTGTCATTGTTCAAACAGCTGAAACTGCCAGTGAGATAGATGTTGAACGAGCTAAATTAGCACGTCAAAGAGCACAATCTCATTTGGACGATCAGGATAACAGTGATATAAACAGAGCTAAACGAGCGTTGGCTAGAGCTGAAAACCGCTTACGCGTAGCACAATTAAAATAATTAAAAAGGTTTGAAAACTAAATTTAGTTTTCAAACCTTTTTTGTGTTCTATGATAGTCAAGTTTAGTATCATTCTGTGCATTTTTAATGTACAATATAGTACAGAAATCTAAAAGGAGAGAAAGTCATGGATTATATTGGACAGTTTGCGATCATACACTTGGTTTTACATGTTTTGTGTATATGTATAGCTTATTGGGCCTTAAACTCTCTCAAATTAGATCAATTTTTTAAAAAAGGTTACGCTACTCAAGTACAAGTTTGTCTAATGTTTTTAGCCATCTTATTGGGTACAGCCGTGAGCAATTTTTTAATTGATTTATTACAATTCTCAACTCAAGTGAAATTTTTATTTCAATAATGAGATTATTGTAAATTCTTTTTAAAAATAGATATAATAAATAAATAATTGATTGAAAATCGGGAAATGAAGATAGTAATAGGAGTTTAAAGTGGAGGATTAATATGGATAAAATAGTAATTGAAGGTGGCAATCGCCTAACTGGAGAAGTTAAAGTTGAAGGAGCTAAAAATGCAGTATTACCAATATTGACTGCATCACTATTAGCTTCAGAAGGAAAAAGTAAACTTGTTAATGTACCAGATTTAAGCGATGTAGTAACGATAAACAATGTATTATCGACTTTAAATGCTAAAGTTGAATATAATAAAAAAGAAGGTGCAGTTACAGTAGATGCATCTACGACTTTAAAAGAAGAAGCCCCTTATGAATATGTTAGTAAAATGCGAGCAAGCATCTTAGTTATGGGTCCTTTGTTAGCACGTTTAGGTCATGCTATCGTTGCATTACCAGGTGGTTGTGCAATCGGCGCTCGTCCAATAGAGCAACATATTAAAGGGTTTGAGGCATTAGGTGCAGACATACATCTAGAGAATGGAAATATTTACGCTAGCACAAAAGACGGCTTGAAAGGTACAGACATTCATTTAGATTTCCCAAGTGTCGGTGCAACACAAAATATCATTATGGCAGCTTCACTTGCTAAAGGTAAAACAGTGATTGAAAATGTTGCTAAAGAGCCTGAAATTGTTGATTTAGCAAATTATATTAATGAAATGGGTGGTAAAGTAACCGGAGCAGGTACTGATACCATTACAATTCATGGTGTTGATAAGTTGAAAGGTGTAGAACATTCAATCATTCCTGACAGAATTGAAGCTGGTACATTAATCATAGCAGCTGCTATTACGCGTGGTGATGTATTTGTTAGAGACGCAGTAAAAGAACATATGTCGAGTCTAATTTATAAACTTGAAGAAATGGGCGTTAATTTAGATTTCCAAGAAGATGGCATTCGTGTTACGGCAGAGGGTGAACTTAAACCAGTTGATGTCAAAACACTTCCACACCCTGGGTTCCCAACAGATATGCAATCACAAATGATGGCGTTATTATTAACTGCTGAAGGACATAAAGTCATTACGGAAACTGTCTTTGAAAATAGATTCATGCATGTTGCAGAATTTAAGCGTATGAATGCAAATATTACTGTAGAAGGTAGAAGTGCTAAAATTCAAGGTAAGAGTCAATTGCAAGGTGCTCAAGTTAAAGCAACAGATTTAAGAGCAGCGGCAGCATTAATTTTAGCTGGCTTAGTAGCTGATGGTACAACTCAGGTTACAGAATTAAAACATTTAGACCGCGGTTATGTTAATTTCCATGAGAAATTAAAGTCATTAGGTGCTAATATTGAACGAGTAAATGATTAATCGTATACTCACTTTATAATACTTCTGGAGGACATACATTATGGAAACAATTTTCGATTATAATCAAATTAAGCAAATTATCCCACATAGACAACCATTTTTACTTATTGATCGTGTAGTTGAATATGAAGAGGGCAAGAGATGTGTTGGACTAAAACAAGTATCTGGTAATGAACCATTTTTCCAAGGGCACTTCCCAGATTATGCTGTTATGCCTGGTGTATTAATTACTGAAGCATTAGCACAAACAGGTGCTGTTGCTATGCTTAACAGCGAAGAGAATAAAGGAAAAATTGCATTGTTTGCTGGAATTGATAAATGTAGATTTAAAAAACAAGTAACGCCTGGTGATACGCTAATGTTAGAGGTAGAAATTACTAAAATCAAAGGTCCAATCGGAAAAGGTACAGCAAAGGCTACGGTAGATGGCCAACTCGCTTGTAGTTGTGAATTAACTTTCGCTATCCAAGATGCTTAAACCAAAACATGCTTTTATAATCAATATAAATAGGAGTGGAACATTGAATTGTGTTCCACTCCTATTTTATTCTCTTTCAAATTTTTCTTCTTTTAGTTTAGGTTTAGATTGCATCATACGATTAAATGTTACTTTTAATTCCTCACCTGACAGTCCTTCATCAACTAATTGTTCTAATAAACTCTCTGCATAAACTTGTCGTAAGGTGTAAATATGACAATCTAATACAATTGACATTGTTGTTTCGAATTCAGAAATACTTTTGATTGTAGCATCAAAAAGTGCAGGATCATTCGAAGGGCGTGTTATCACGACTCTAATATCTAATAGTGTTTGATCATCATAATATTTTTTCATTGTTTCATAGTGCGCATTTGAAATGACAACCTCTAGAAGCCAACCAGTACCACTATTTTCTTTATTGATGATTACACCATCTTCTAGCTCAAATTCAGTTATACCTCCATTTTCATTAACAATTTGAAAACGTACAGCTTTAAATGTCTTCACTTCATCACATCCCCAAAAAAATTAAAATTATGCAAAAAATGAAATTATCAATAATCTAATATGAGTTTTACAATTATTTTCTTTAAATATATCAAACTTTGAGTATTAATAGGAATAAAAATCTTAAAAATAGAATTTTGACGCCATAGTTATAAATGAATACTATAGTTGTAGAAGGAGGTGACACATGCTAAACAAGATTGTGATAGTAGGTCGGTTGACCAAAAAGGCACAAATATTTGAGAAAGAGGAGGTGAAGATAGCCACGTTCTGTGTTGCAACAGAACGTAATTATAAAGATGACAACAATGAAATAGCTTGTGATTATATATTTTGTAAAGCTTTTGGTAAAACAGCTACCAATATTGAATTGTATACTGAGCAAGGCGCTTTAGTAGGTATTACTGGTCAAATGAGATCACGTAAATACGATAAAGAGGGCCAAACGCAATTTGTGACCGAATTATATGTTGAAACAATTAAATTTATGTCCCCCAAATCCAAAAATAATGATATTCTCCCTGACACCTCATTCAATGAAGACACTTATTCATACGATCACCTAGAAGTGATTGATATAAACTAATGTTCTATTAACTCCATCCCTATTTACTATAAATAACTTCTTTAATTATACTCATGGCCTCTCTTATATTATCAATTTTATAAGAGAGGTTCTTAAATTTTTAATATAATTATCTGAAAGATTTCATTAGTATTACAAGAGATACTTATATATATAGCTACTCAAAACCGTCATGAAAGTCCATAACTAAAAAATAGGATTACAGTACGTTTGTAATTTGGATGTAAAAAAGTACTGGCTTTTTTTATTTCACTGTAACCTACTATGGTTTTATGGATGTTAAAGTGTTACTTGTAAAATTTATTATTAAGACACAAACAAATCTAGGAGGATATATATAATTATGAAAAAGACAATTATTGCTTCATCATTAGCAGTAGGTTTAGGAGTAGTTGCTGGCAACGCTGGACACGCAGATGCGAGCGAAGCTCAAGTAAATAAAGCTGAATTAGCACAATTAGCACAATCAAATGATCAATCATTAAATAATAGCCCTATCCAAGAAGGTGCATATAACGTAACATTTGATTATGAAGGTTTCACTTATCATTTCGAATCAGATGGTACTAACTGGAGTTGGAACTATGCACAAACAGGCTTAGTTTCACCACAACAAGATGTTAGTGAACAAGCATCAGCTGCTACTAACCAAACTTCAGCTGAACAAGTAGCTTCTTCACAACAATCTAGTCAAGCTCAACCAACACAAGTACAACAAGCACCACAAACTCAACAAACACAACAACCACAAACTGAAGCTACAACTTCTAACTCAAGTGCTTCAAGTGGTTCTTCTGTAAATGTAAACAGTCATTTACAACAAATTGCACAACGTGAATCAGGTGGCGACATTACTGCTATTAATCCAAGTTCAGGTGCAGCAGGTAAATATCAATTCTTACAATCAACTTGGGATTCAGTAGCACCTGCTCAATATAAAGGTGTATCACCAGCACAAGCACCAGAACACGTTCAAGATGCTGCTGCTGTTAAATTATATAATACTGCAGGTCCATCACAATGGGTAACTGCTTAATTTAGCAATATAATAATATTAATTGAGTAGGCTGGGACATAATAAAGTGTCTCAGCCTGCTTTTTCATTTTGACAATAGATGACTGATTTGAAAATACGCTTAAATCAAGCTTTTTTAGCACTAGTTATCCTTGCGGGCGGGCCCCAACAAAGAGAATTTCACTAAGAAATGCTACAAGCAAAGTAAGCTAGGGAGAACAATGAGTTTATTTTATTTCTGTCCTCTCGCTTTCTGTTTTATTTGATAAATCCTAATCAATTTGATATCGTTAAATTAATAAGATAATGCTACTAGGGGAGCCATTGCCAATGGCTGAGATGATTAAATTCAGACCCTTATAACCTGATTTGGTTAATGCCAACGTAGGAAAGTAGTAATGTATATGTTATGTTCTCTTTATTGAATGATAGCTACATTTCTACGTTGAAATGTAGCATTTTTTAATTTTAAGGAGGATATGACTATGACATTTTCAACTGAGATTAAAGAGGCTTCACAACCTATTATTGAAGATATCTATAATGATGGGTTTATTCAAGACCTTTTAAAAGGGAAGTTAGACGCTCAAGCAGTACGTCAATATTTAAGAGCGGATGCATCATATTTAAAGGAATTTACAAATTTGTATGCACTTCTTATCCCAAAAGCACCAACAATGAAAGATGTTAAATTTTTAGTTGAACAAATTGAATTTATGCTAGATGGTGAAGTTGAGGCACATGAAATTTTAGCAGATTACATTAATGAACCTTATGAAGAAATTGTTAAAGAAAAAGTATGGCCTCCAAGCGGTGATCATTACATTAAACATATGTATTATCATGCCTATGCACATGAGAATGCGGCGTATACAATAGCTGCAATGGCACCATGCCCTTATGTATATGAAGTTGTAGCTAAAATGGCATTAGAGGATCAAAATCTAAATAGAGATTCTGTAACTGCAAAATGGTTTGATTTCTATAGTACAGAAATGCGTCCATTAATAGAAGTATTTGATAATTTATTAGATGAATTAACAGCAAATTGTACAGAACAAGAAAAGCATGATATTAAAGAAAGTTTCTTACAAAGTACGATTCACGAACGTAATTTCTTTAATATGGCTTATACTAACGAACAATGGAACTTCGGAGGCGACAAAAATGCATAAACCTAAAATCGCTTTAACAATCGCGGGAACTGATCCATCAGGTGGCGCTGGTGTAATGGCCGATTTAAAATCATTTCATGCCTGTGGTGTCTACGGCATGGCAGCTATTACAAGTATCGTTGCGCAAAATACTAAAGGGGTACAACATATCCATAATCTTGAGACAAGTTGGGTTCAAGAACAATTAGATAGCGTCTTCAATGACGAATTACCACACGCTATTAAAACAGGTATGATTGCGACTCATGAAACAATGGCGTTAATTCAACAATATTTGAGACAACATTCAGATATTCCATACGTTATCGATCCAGTCATGTTAGCTAAGAGTGGCGATTCGTTAATGGATGATGAAACCAAGAAACATTTACAGAATACATTACTACCTTTAGCAGATGTCGTCACGCCTAATATTCCTGAAGCAGAGGAAATAACAGGCATTAAAATAGACACGGAAGAAAATATTCGTAAAGCAGGCAATATCTTTATTAATGAAATAGGCAGTAAAGGCGTTGTCATAAAAGGTGGACACTCTGCAGATTTAAACAATGCTAAAGACTTCTTATTTACTAAGGATGATGTGTATACCTTTGAAGATCAACGCTTTGACACTAAACATACGCACGGAACTGGATGTACATTCTCAGCAGTGATTACTGCAGAACTGGCTAAAGGTAAATCTATCTATGAAGCGGTTAAAAAAGCGAAGAAATTTATTTCATTGAGTATTCAATATACGCCAGAAATTGGTCAAGGTAGAGGACCGGTAAACCATTTTGCATATATGAAGAAGGTTGGATTAGATGATGAATAATTTGGAACGTTTAAGACAAGAGAATCCTTTAGTTGTCTGTTATACAAATGATGTCGTGAAAAACTTTACGGCAAATGGATTACTTAGCATTGGTGCTAGTCCAGCAATGAGTGAAGCACCTGAAGAAGCGGAAGAATTTTATAAAGTTGCAGGGGCGTTACTTATTAATATTGGTACGATGACTAAGGCAAATGAACAAGACATTTTGGAAATAGGTAAAATAGCGAATCAGCAAGGAACACCCATTGTATTTGATCCAGTAGCAGTTGGTGCTTCTTCGTATCGCAAAGCATTTTGCCAAAAATTCTTATCAGAAGTGAAAGTATCAGTTATTAAAGGTAATGCTTCTGAAATTTTAACGTTAGTAGATGCAACAACAACGATGAAAGGTACGGATGGTGAAACTGACTTAGACGTTGTTGAAATAGCTAAGCGTGCCCATGAGAAATTGAATACAGCCATCGTGTTAACTGGTAAAGAAGATGTTATTGTCCAAAATAATAAAGTGGTGAAGTTATCTAATGGGTCACCATTATTAGCCAAGATTACTGGTGCTGGATGCTTACTTGGGGGCATTGTAGCAAGTTTCTTATTTAGAGAAGAAACGCCATCTCTACAAGTGTTAGAAGAAGCGGTTAGCATCTATAATATTGCTGCTGAACGCGCTGAACAAGATCAACAAGTAAATGGACCAGGTACATTTTTATCTAAATTATTAGATCAAATGTATGTCATTGATTTTAATACCTACCAACAACAAGTCAAAAGACAAGAGGTGGAGTAAAATGTTTAATCCATCACGATTAAATGTTTATTTTATTTGCGGTACGCAAGATATTCCAGAGGGAAAAGATATTAGAGAAATAGTGAAGCATGCCTTAAATGCCGGTATCACGCTTTTTCAATTTCGTGAAAAAGGACCCACGTCATTAGACGGTGCTGATAAAGAAAATTTAGCAATTGAGTTATTAAATTTATGTCATGACTATCATGTACCGTTTATTGTAAATGACGATGTTGATTTAGCTGAAAAAATAAATGCAGACGGTATTCATGTAGGGCAAGATGATGAAAATGTGAAGTCATTTGCTAAGCGGTTCGAAAATAAAATCATAGGACTTAGCATTGGCAACGAGGAAGAATATAATCAATCCGATTTAGATCATGTTGATTATATTGGTGTTGGACCGATGTTTGCAACAATTTCTAAAAATGATGCGAGTGCACCAGTAGGTCCCGCTATGATTGCCACATTAAAAAAGATCAATCCTTCGTTACCTATGGTAGCAATTGGAGGTATAACAGAAGACAATATTGAACCTATTGCTCAAAATGGTGCAGACGGTGTTTCAGTTATTTCGGCGATTGCACGTAGTCATAATATTGACAAGACTGTTACTATAATGAAAAATTATTTCAAATAAATAAGAAAATTTTTCTTTTTTTGTTTTCTAGTACACGGTTACTATGATAAAATAATCCCTATGTGAATATATCAATAGAGGTGTAAAAATGAAGAAGAAAGCGTTACTACCTTTGTTATTAGGGGTAATGGTCTTTTTAGCCGGGTGTGATTATTCAAAATCTAGTAATAGAGATGGATTTTTCTATAATACATTCGTAGAACCAATGGCTAGAGTTTTACATTGGTTAGGCCATTCAGTATTTAATGATGATTACGGTATTGCAATTATCGTATTAGTTTTAGTAATTCGTGTTATCTTGTTACCATTCATGTTATCAAACTATAAAAATAGTCATATGATGCGTGAAAAAATGAAAGTTGCTAAGCCAGAAGTTGATGGTGTGCAAGAAAAAGTTAAACGTGCACGAACTCAAGAAGAGAAAATGGCAGCAAACCAAGAAATGATGGAAGTTTATAAGAAATACGATATTAATCCAATGAAGAGTGCATTAGGCTGTTTACCAGTATTAATTCAAATGCCAGTTGTTATGGGATTATACTTCGTATTACGTTACCGTATTGGTGGCGGAATTGCAGAACATCCACACTTCTTATGGTTCAATTTAGTTCATCCTGATATTTGGATTACTATTATTGCCGGTGTGCTTTACTTTATCCAAGCTTGGGTATCAAGTAAACAAATGCCTCAAGAACAACGTCAAATGACTTACATGATGATGATTGTATCACCAATTATGATCATCTGGATTTCATTAAGTTCGGCGTCAGCTTTAGGTCTATATTGGTCTGTCAGTGCGGCATTCTTAATTGTCCAAACTTACTTCGCCAATATGTACTATGAAAAAGTTGCTCAAAGAGAAGTTGCGCCAATGATTGAAAAATTTGAGGAAAATAATGGTAACTCAAATAAAAAAGGTAAAAACACTCAAGTTGTTTCTAAGAATAATAAAAAGAAAAAGTAAATAGCTTAATCAATGCTATATTATAGAAAAGGTCGATACCCTGGAAAGAGGTATCGACCTTTTTGTTATAGCATTCAATCAATATGCCATTCTTTATAAAATTGTGTTAAAAACTGCTCCATAAAAGCATGTCTTTCTTCAGACAGTTGTCTACCAGTTTTAGTAAGCATTAATGCTTTTAATTTTAACAACTTATCATAAAAATGGCGTATAGCAGAAGGGGGCAAATTTGGAATGCTATCTGTATTTGGTGGTCCACTATGTGGCGATTCGGTCCACATAGGTTCATTAAAATGGCCTGCAAATTGAAAAGTTCTTGCAATACCAATTGCACCAATAGCATCCAATCGGTCAGCATCCCTTACAATTTGTCCTTCTATTGAAAGAGCTACCTCATTATTGCGCCCATTTCTATAACTCATATGTTCGATAATATAAATAATTGATTGTTGCTGCGTAGGTGTCACTTCAATATGTTCTAAAAATGTTTTAAGTTGATTTAATGCAATTGCTTTATCTGTTAATTTATCATCGATGACATCATGTAGTAAGGCAGATAACGTGATAATTAAGTAGTCACCCTGTTGTTCGTTTTTAGCAATGATTTGCGCTAACGACGTTACACGTTCCACATGCGCAATATCGTGACCAGAATAATCGCTTATATGAAACTCTTTCATATAATTATACGCTAACTTTATTTGCTGTTGTACATTCATGTTACGCTCCTTATTAAATTAACTTGTACGTATTTACAGTAATAATTGTAAATAGGATGACAATTATTAAAGACATTTATAAAATAGGTGAAAGTAATTGAGATATGCCTTCTTTGAATTTAATCCATAAACTTCGTTTATTATATAATTCCTCAGTAAGTTGATAAGAGACTTTCATATCCTGAATAAATGCTTCTTTCAATTGAGTTGCAATCGTCTCATCATAAACAAATGCATTCACTTCGAAATTTAGTGTGAAACTACGATTATCCATATTGGCTGTGCCTACTGATGCGATTTCATCATCAATAATTAAAGTTTTAGAATGTAAGAACCCATTATCATAATGATAAATTTTAACGCCAGCTGATAGTAGAGAAGCTGCATTTTTCAATGTAGCCCAATAAACGAAAGGATGATCCGGTTTATTAGGTATCATGATATTGACTTCCACACCACCTAAGGCTGCTATTTTAATTGCATCGATAAATGCTTGATCAGGTATAAAATAAGGTGATTGAATATATATAGAATGTTTTGCGGAAGATATCATTTTTAAGTAACCATATTTGATTTGTTCCCAATCTTCATCAGGACCACTTGACGCAATTTGTACGCCAATTGTTCCACCTGAGTCTACATCTGGAAAATAGCTATCTTTATATTCGATTGAATCACGATTGGATTGTGAATTCCAATCCAATATAAATCTAAGTTGCAGTGCGTTAACAGAATCGCCCTCTAATCTTAAGTGGGTGTCTCGCCAATAGCCAAACTTTTTATCTTTACCCAAATATTCATCACCGACATTGAACCCTCCTACATAACCAATTTTGCCATCAATAATAACGATTTTTCTATGGTTTCGGTTATTCATACGGAGATTGATGAGGGGAAGTTTAGAGGGAAAGAACGATTCCACATGTCCACCTTTTTGACGAAAATGTTTTAAATCTTTTTTTCTTAAAGTTCTTGAACCCATATCATCGTATAACATTTTAACTTCTAAGCCTTCATCAAGTTTATCCTCAAGTGCTGAGAGAATTTGACGGCCTAGTCCATCACTTTTAAAAATGTAGTACTGAATATGTATATAGTCTTGTGCATTTTTAATATCATTAAGTAATGCATCAAATTTAGCATGACCATCCGTATATATTTTGATGCGATTATCTGTCGTTAAGAACGCAGCATTGTTAAAAAGTAACATGCGTACCATTTCTTTAAACTTAACAATTTGATGATTACCTTTTGAGAAATCGTCACTTTCTAATGCTTCAATTTGTTCATCCACAATCATAGCAAGGCCTTTGCGGTCTTCTTTTTTCAATTTGAAAATGCGATTGCGCTGAATTTGGCGTCCTAATAGTAAATACAATATAAATCCAATGATTGGTAAAAATACTAAAACGAGAAGCCAAGCCCATATAGAGCCAGCACTGCGACGTTCCATAAAGATAATAACAAATGCAAAAATTAAGTTTAATATAAAGGCAGCAATTAATATGATATTAATAATCAATGAGGAATGCGTGAAAGACATTGAATATATTTCTACCATAGTACGCCTCCTGTTCAATATTTTAATTCTTGCAATAATAAGACAAGTTTTTACTTTCTTAACGTTAATTGTATCATGGCATTTACCAAATAGCATGACCCTTTTTCATGAAATAAGTTACAGTGTTTGACGAATAGTAAGGTAAATTATACGATATGATAGTACGTATAGAAAGGGTGACGACCTTGGAAAATTATGATAATGCACATCATTCTGATCAAATTAAACTAAATTTAAAATCGAGACTTAATCGCATTGAAGGGCAAGTTAGAGCAATCAATCGCATGATTGAAGAAGATGTTTACTGTGATGACGTGTTAACCCAAATTAGAGCTACAAGATCTGCTTTGAATAGTGTTGCCACTAAATTGTTAGATCATCACATGAAAAGCTGCATTATGGATAAAGTGAATAATGGGGCTCAAGAAGAAGCGATGGAAGAACTATTAGTAACGTTTCAGAAATTAATGAAAGATTAGGAGTAAATGAAATGAATTATAGTGAGATTAAATTGAGTGGTTTGCAAACGGAAGAGCAAGCCAATGCACTTCATCATAGACTAGAAGATATGATTGGTGTAAGTAAAGTAAGTGTTGAGCTAGATAAACAATTGGTCACAATATCTTATGAAACACCAACGAATTTAAATAGTATTGAAAAAGAAATTTATGATGATGGATTTAAGGTTTTAGGCTAATAAATGAAATTAATTTTATAAAATGTCAATTTTATGTGGAATTCATGTAGTAAAACATTGTTAATTGGGGTAGTATAACCTTGAAGTCATAAAACGAGGTGAAAGCCATGAGTCAATCGGATAAATTACAAAATGTTGTTAAACTACTATCATCACTAGGTGTAAATATTAAAAAAACTAAATCTCGTTTGGACATAATGAATACATTGCCAGCAACTACGCCTGTGCGTCAAGAACTTAAATAGTTTGCTAGCAATTAATAAAAATGTAGCCTGGGACATTAATCAATGTCTCAGGCTACATTTTTTATATTGTAGTTAATCTAATTGTGGGATTAGATCCCACACTAAAATTACGAAAGTGATTTTACAGTCAAAGCTAGGTGCAACAAAATATTATTTCTGTTCTACTTCTTTTTTATTAGGAGTAGTTTGTCTTTGATGGAAATGAATAGATAATACGACACCTATACCAACCATTAGACTCCAAAGTGAACTACCACCATAACTAATAAATGGTAATGGAATACCAGTAATTGGTAGTAATTGGATTGTCATTCCTATATTTTGGAATATATGGAAGACGAGTAAAGAAACGTAACCAATGATAAATATTTTACTAAATGGTGATTCCACTTTGGTAGCAAGTCGAATTAAATGGAAAATCAATGCTAAAAAGATAAGTAATAAAACGACAGCACCTATAAATCCCATTTCTTCTCCGACTACTGAAAATATAAAGTCGGTATGGTTCTCAGGGATATAAACTTCACCATGATTAAACCCTTTGCCCAAGAGTTGGCCAGAACCAATTGCTTTTAACGATTCTGTTAAATGATAACCGTCGCCTGCACTATAAGAATAGGGATCTAACCACGAATTAATACGGCCCATTTGATACATTTTAACGCCGAGAAGCCCTTCAATTAATGACGGTTTGTAGATAACTGCTAAAATAATCGTTCCACCAATAACAAATGCGGCTATAAATAATGGGGCTAATATTCTCCATGTAATGCCACTTATTAACATAATCCCAATAATAATTGCACATATCACAAGGGTTGTACCTAGGTCATTTTGCAATAGGATTAATGCCATTGGAATAATTGAGATGCCAATGATTTTAAAGAATAAAACTAAATCAGTTTGAAAAGATTTATTGAAAGTAAAGCGATTATGATTAGAAACACTCTTTGCTAATGCAAGAATTAAGATAACTTTCATAAATTCTGAAGGCTGTATACTTACTGGTCCAAAGGAATACCAACTTTTAGCACCGTTAATAATTGGTGTGATTGATGTTTCTGGTAAAATCAATAAACCAACAAGCAATATGCAAAAGATGAAGTATAGAATATATGTATTATTTTTAATCTTTTTAGGTGAAATAAGCATAATGATGAGCGCAATAATAGCACCCAATATATAGTAGATAATTTGGCGAATACTAAAGTTTGCACTATATTGGCCGCCACCCATAGCTGAGCTAATCGTAGTAACACTAATTATAGCTAATATTGTTAATAATGCTACGAGTATCCAGTCTATTTTACGTAGCCAATGCTTAGATGGCTGTTGACGGGATGAATATTTCATGAGAAAACTCCTTAAACTCTTATAATCTAACGAATAATATTATATACAAATTTTACATGACTTTAAGTTAATTTGCTAGAAAATAACAGAGTGAATGTGTAAAAGAAAAATAAACATCGCTTAATTGAGTTTAATTCTTATGCGATAATAAAAGATATTCATCACATAATCACATTTATATTTAAGTTGATAAATGCAAAATTGCTTTAGACTGTGATAATATTGATTTTTAGAAAGCATAGTTTAACCTAAATAAATTTCATAAAATATTAATAGTTAACTAAAAAGAAAAATTAAAAATGAGTTGAAAGAGATAAAAGTATTTGTGGGAAGTTGAAATATCAAATTGAGATAAAACTTTATACAAATGCGCGAGTTATGATCTTTCTTAATGGAGGAACTACTTATGGTAAAAGAAAACATTTGTATCGTATATGGTGGTAAAAGTGCTGAACACGATGTTTCGAAATTAACTGCGCAAAATGTTCTTAACGCAATTGATAAAGAAAAATATTTAGTCGATATCATTTATATAACGAATGATGGATTATGGAAGAAAAAAGATAATATTACTGAAGAAATTAAATCAATTGAATCACTTAATATGGCCGATGTAGAAGCAGGTGAGATCACAACTTTATTGAAAGAAAGTAGTGACGGTCAACCTTATGATGCGGTATTCCCATTACTCCATGGTCCAAATGGTGAGGACGGTACGATTCAAGGGTTGTTTGAAGTTCTGGATTTACCATACGTCGGTAATGGTGTATTAGCAGCATCAAGTTCAATGGATAAACTTGTTATGAAACAATTATTTGAACATAGAGGGTTACCACAATTACCTTACATTAGTTTCTTAAGAAGTGAATATGAAAAATATGAAGGTAATATTATCAAACTTGTTAAAGATAAACTTACATATCCTGTATTCGTAAAACCAGCGAACCTAGGTTCAAGCGTCGGTATCAGTAAATGTAACAATGAAGATGAATTAAAAGCTGGTATCGAGGAAGCTTTCCAATTTGACCGTAAGCTTGTTATTGAACAAGGTATTAATGCACGTGAAGTTGAAGTGGCTGTATTAGGTAATGATTATCCTGAAACAACATGGCCAGGCGAAGTCATTAAAGATGTTGCGTTTTATGATTACAAATCAAAATATAAGGACGGTAAAATTAGTTTACAAATCCCAGCAGAACTTGATGAAGAAGTACAAATGACTTTAAGAAATATGGCATTAGAAGCATTTAAAGCTACAGATTGTTCTGGTCTAGTACGTGCGGATTTCTTCGTTACTGAAGATAATCAAATTTTCATTAATGAAACGAATGCGATGCCTGGATTTACAGCATTTAGTATGTATCCAAGCTTATGGGAGAATATGGGACTATCCTATTCTGATTTAATTACTAAACTAATTGATTTAGCTAAAGAACGTCACGAGGATAAAAAGAAAAATAAATACACAATCGACTAAGAGGGGAATTCATAAATGATAGAAGTTTCATTAAAGCAAATTCAGGAATGGATACCTTGTGAGATAGAAACAGAATATTTACAACATACAATCAAAGGTGTAACGATTGATTCACGTGCAATCACACACGATATGCTATTTATCCCTTTTAAAGGTGAAAATGTAGATGGCCATCAATTTGTTTCACAAGCGTTAATAGATGGTGCCGGTGCATCTTTCTATGAAAAGGGCCATGACATCGATGATAATGTGAACGGACCAATTATTTGGGTAGACGATACGTTAGTTGCGTTACAGCAATTAGCCAAAGCCTATTTAAAACATGTGAATCCTAAAGTTATAGGTGTGACAGGCTCCAATGGTAAAACAACGACGAAAGATATGATTGAAAGTGTCTTACACACTGAGTTTAAAGTTAAAAAAACACAAGGTAACTACAACAATGAGATAGGCTTACCATTAACGATTTTAGAACTTGATCCAGATACTGAGATATCAATTTTAGAAATGGGTATGTCTGGTTTCCATGAAATCGAATTATTATCTACGATTGCTGAGCCTGACATTGCCGTTATTACGAATATTGGTGAGTCACATATGCAAGATTTGGGCTCACGTGAAGGTATTGCTCAAGCTAAATCAGAAATAACAATTGGACTTAAAGAAGGTGGAACGTTCATTTATGACGGTGACGAACCATTACTAGAACCACATGTTAAAGATGTTAAGCATGCTAAATGCCTAAGTATCGGTTTAAAACCAAATAATACTTTAGTTTGTGAAGTAGAGCAGAGTGAAAATGATGGTATTGCTTTTAATATTAATGGTAATGAACATTATAAATTGCCTATTCTAGGCATTCATAATATGAAAAATGCCGCTATCGCCATTGCTATTGGCCATGAATTAGGATTGGAATATGAAACAATTCAACATAATATTCATCATGTTCAACTTACAGGTATGCGCATGGAACGCCATATTACTGATAATGACATAACTATAATTAATGATGCGTATAACGCAAGTCCTACTAGTATGAAAGCAGCTATAGATACATTAAGCCAAATGGATGGCCGTAAAATCATTGTACTTGCTGATTCACTTGAATTAGGAGAAAATAGCCGTCAAATGCATGAAGATGTCGGTGCTTATTTAGAAGACAAAAATATCCAAACGCTATTAACATATGGTAACGATGCGAAATATATAAGTGACAAAGGTGGTCAATTTGTTGATCATGTTCAATATTTCACGGATAAACAAGCACTAACGCAATATTTAATGGATAATTTAGTTGCTAATGACAAAGTTCTAGTAAAGGGCTCACGTGGCAATAAGCTCGAAGAAGTAGTAAATAAATTGATTTAATTATTTTCAAGGTTGCTATTACGATTAGGCAAGTCACTTAAAAGGAATATAAATCCTTTAGTGACTTGTTTTTTTACTTTAAAAGCTAAAAAAAGTGTAAAAAATGTAAACGCTATTATGTCTTGAATCTTGGGAAAACGAACCTATCACTAGAATTGCTTTATTGCGATATATAATTTTAGGTGGTACTATATAGAAGTTGACGTAATAAGAGGACCTTATATACACAAACGTATATTGATAAATAAGAAAGTTAAAAGGAGAATTATATTGCAAAATTTTAAAGAACTAGGGATTTCGGATAAAACTGTAGAAACCCTTGAAGCAATGGGTTTTAAGGAACCTACACCTATCCAAAAAGATAGTATCCCTTATACATTAGAAGGAAGAGACATCCTTGGACAAGCGCAAACTGGGACAGGTAAAACTGGAGCGTTCGGGATTCCTTTAATAGAAAAAGTTGTGGGTCAATCAGGTGTACAAGCCTTAATATTAGCACCTACAAGAGAACTAGCTATGCAAGTAGCTGAACAATTAAGAGAATTTAGTCGTGGTCAAAATGTACAAGTTGTAACCGTATTTGGTGGTATGCCAATCGACCGTCAAATTAAAGCCTTAAAAAGAGGACCACAAATTGTTGTAGGTACACCAGGACGTGTTATTGATCACTTAAATAGACGTACATTAAAAACAAATGGTATTCATACATTAATTTTGGATGAAGCGGATGAAATGATGAACATGGGATTCATAGATGATATGAGATTCATTATGGATAAAATTCCTTCTGAGCAAAGACAAACCATGTTATTCTCAGCAACGATGCCTAAAGCAATTCAAACATTAGTACAACAATTTATGAAATCTCCTCAAATCGTTAAAACAATGAATAACGAAATGTCAGATCCTCAAATTGATGAATATTATACAATTGTTAAAGAACTTGAAAAATTCGATACATTCACTAATTTCTTAGATGTACATCAACCAGAGTTAGCTATAGTATTTGGTAGAACGAAACGTCGTGTTGATGAATTAACAAGTGCGTTATTATCAAAAGGTTATAAAGCAGAAGGTTTACACGGTGATATTACACAAGCTAAACGTTTAGAAGTATTAAAGAAATTTAAAAATGACCAAATTGATATCTTAGTAGCCACAGATGTTGCTGCTCGTGGATTAGATATTTCAGGTGTAAGTCATGTATATAACTTTGACATTCCTCAAGATACGGAAAGCTATACACATAGAATTGGTCGAACTGGTCGTGCTGGTAAAGAAGGTATCGCAGTTACATTTGTTAACCCTATTGAAATGGATTATATCCGTCAAATAGAAGATGCAAATGGAAGACGAATGAATGCGTTAAGACCGCCACACCGTAAAGAAGTATTAAAAGCGCGTGAAGATGACATCAAAGATAAAGTTAAAAATTGGATGTCACGTGAAAGTGAAGCGCGTTTGAAACGTATCTCAAGTGAGTTATTAAAAGAATACGATAGTACAGAATTAGTTGCATCATTACTACAAGAACTAGTTGAAGCGAATGATGAAGTTGAAGTACAATTAACATTTGAAAAACCATTAGCACGTAAAAATCGCCAAGGTAAAGGTAATGGATCACGCCGTGGTGGAAAACGTAATAATAAATTTGATAATAAAAACAAACGTTCTAAAGGTAACTTTAATAAGAAAAAAGGCAAAAAGCCAGATCGTCGCGAAAGACAAGATAAAGGTCGATCTACAATGAAAGGCCGAACTTTTGCAGATTTACAAAAATAAAATGCATCAATATTAATTTTATGATTAAACCATCTCATGCTTTTGAGGTGGTTTTTTAATTCGATACAAGCCTAAAAATAAATGAACCTTATTGCATCTTCGCTATAGGAGCGTAAGCATCATATCGAATATGATATAATAAAGTAAAATTGCAAAGGAGTATATTATGAAGGTAGAACGATCATTTCATAAAAGTCCTAAAAATGCACTGAAATACCACTGGATCAATAGTGGTATCTTATTTTTAATAGAACTAATTATCATTGCTGCACTATTTTCAATGTGGCAATATTTTAATTGGTACCACTTTATTGTCTACATACTTATCTTCTTAGTCTTCATTTCGATTATTCGTTTACTATTACAACCGATTATCAAGTATAAATATCGTTATTATAGGGTTGATAATAGAAATGTCGAAGTTAAAAAAACTTTTATTTTTAAAAAACACCAAATAACTAAAATTGAACGTCTACAATTTTTAGAAATTAAAAGTAACCCTATTTTAAAATTATTAAAATTAAATGTTTTAATTTTTGTAACTGCGGGGCATGAACTGAAATTACCCATTGTCTCAGAAGAAGAAATGAATGAATTATCAGAAGATATTTTTATAGCATTGCGAGGTGCTGATTCAGATGTTTAATCCCCAAAAATTACATCCTATTTCATACATAACAGGGATAATAGATGTGATTAAACAAAATATTTTTACATTTATCGTATTTGTTGGTTTTAATATTTGGAATTTTGATTTTACAGAAATTCGACATTATATTGGTCCATCCATCTTTTTATTCATCTTTATCTTAACGTTTATACATCGATTTTTAGAAATTAAAGTTACAAGATATTGGATTGAAGATGACCAATTTATTGTTACTTCTGGCTGGTTAAATAAAAAAAGAAAAGAACTAAATTTAAGCAGAATTCAGTCATTAGATACAACACAAGGTTTGATTAATCAAATCGTTGGTGGTGTTCGTTTACAAATCAAAGCGCCAAGTGATGGCATTGAATTGTCAACAATAACTAAGAAACAAAGTGATTTAATTGAACAAACTATCCGTTCTAGACAAAAAGAATTAAATAATGATGCGCTGGAATACACGATCAATGATGCTATAGGTGATAATGAACTAAATACTGAGCGATTAAATGCATCGACGAGTTCAACAAAGCGTAATCCAGAGCATGTGTTTAAAATGTCCTTAAGTTCATTAATACTAATGGCTATGACGAGCGGTGCAATTGGAGTGGCTTTTGCTACAGTTTCACCAATAGTAGGTGCATTTCAAAATGTGATACCTTGGGATAAATGGACGTCTAATCTATGGCAATGGGTGAATTCTGTACTTATAATTGTACTATTTATAGTTGCATCTATTTTAATCATTAGTTATGTGTTAGGAACTATAATCACGATTATACGTTACTATAACTACAAAGTTGTCCAACAGGGTAATCATCTTAAGATTAGTTACGGTCTTTTTAATGTGAAAAATCTAACAGTGCCAACAGATCGACTACAAGCCGTATTAGAGAAACAATCTTTCTTAAGAAAAATCTTTGGATACACCTCTATACACTTTATTATCACGAGTGATATGGATATCGAGTCTAATGATGATGCAAGTAATAATGGTAAAATTATGATATTACCATTTATAAAACAAAAAGAAGCATATGAAATTATTGGCGAGCTTGTGCCTGAAATGAAGTTTAATAAGGTTCAAAACATTATGCCGTGGAATGGATTTCATCGTCACTTTTTCATACCGAGTATAATTGTTTTAATTATCGCTAGTATTGGAACTTATTTTTGGAGTGCATGGAGCTTTTTTATCGCTTTAATTATCATTATTGTGATGATGGCACATGCATATATCTACGTTAAAAATGCTGGCCTAGTGATAGAAAATGATGAAATTACTTTGAAACGAGTGAGTACGTTTGGTTTTCAAACATATTATTTCAAAACAAATAAAATTATAGGTATAGAGACGAGCCAACATCCTCTACTTGAAAGAAGTCATTTAGCTAATATTTACTTCTTTGTTGCTAAGGGATCAATATTTGAATTTATGGAATTAAAGTTTATAAAAGAAGAAACTTCGCAACGCTATGTTGATGCGTATTTAAGAGGTGAGTACGATGACTAATTATAATTACATGAATAAAAATGGCCCTAAAGTGATGAGGATTGCTTCAATGATTGCTAGTATTATTTTTACAATTATTGTGGTAGTAGCAAGTGTATTATGTGATTTATACATTGAAGCATTGCATCGCCTATTGATTGTAAGTGTTGCGATAGGACTTATAATTTTATGTTGTGTTGTTTTTATATTTCTAATACCATTTTTAAAATATAAAAATTTTCGCTATTATTATTCGAACAATGAAATTTATATAAGACGAGGTATTATTTTTATCAACACTAAAATCATTCCTTTTTATCGAATTCAGAATATCGATATTGAGGAAGGGTTTCTAATGAGAAAATATCAATTAGCAACATTACATTTATCGACTGCCGGTGGTATTTCTCAAATAGACCTGATTACAAAAACAGACGCAATAAATCTTAAACAAATGATACAAAATAAGAAAAATATACAGCAGAATGATATTAATGAAATGGCTACAACAATAGATCGTTCAAATCTACCTAGTGAGTGAGGGCTTAGCATGATATATGGAATAGGTATTGATTTAATAGAAATTGAAAGAATTAAGAACGCTTTCGAGAAACAAACAGACAGGTTAGTCAAAAGAATTTTAACTCAAGAAGAAGAACAAAAGTTCCAATCATTTAAAAGTGAAAAGAGAAAACTAGAGTTTCTTTCAGGTCGTTTCGCAACGAAAGAAGCGTTCAGTAAGGCATTAGGAACTGGTTTAGGAAAAACAGTGGCCTTTAAAGATATTAATTGTTATAACGATAGCAATGGGAAACCATGTATTGATTACGAAGGCTTTATCGTACATGTATCTATTACACACACTGAGCATTATGCGATGAGTCAGGTTTTATTAGAAAAGAGAGATTAACAGTATTATAATGTAAATAATTTCTACCTCGCCAATTGCACGAGATAAATCAACTACTACATGGTATTTAATAGTAAAGAGGAGGACTACTTATGTCAGATAAATTCTATAGATCAACCTACTTAAATGTAGATTTATCAGCAATTTTAAATAATTATAATGCATTCAAATCGTTGCATAACAATAAAACGGTGATACCAGTCGTAAAAGCAAATAGCTATGGTTTAGGAAGCGTCAAGATAGCACAACATTTAATGAAAAACGGTGCTACGTTTTTTGCAGTTGCCACTCTTGACGAAGCGATTGAATTACGAATGCATGGTGTAAATGCGCAAATACTTATTTTAGGCGTTATACCACTTGAAGATATAAACAAAGCAATTCAACATAGAGTTGCATTGACTGTACCTTCACTACAATGGCTTCAACATGCAATTGATCTAATTAGTGATGATAATGAAAAGAATCTATGGCTACATGTAAAATTAGACACAGGGATGGGTAGACTTGGAATTAAATCATTAGAAGAATACAAAGAAGTTATCCGTCTAATTCATAGCCAACCGCATTTAATATTCGAAGGCGTATATACGCACTTCGCTAATGCAGATGAACCGGGCGATTCTATGGATCAACAGTATGAACAATTTGAGCAAATAGTCACGCAAGCTGAAAAGCCAAAATATATCCATGCACAAAACTCAGCAGGTTCTTTATTAAGACATTATGAACTATGTAACGCCATTAGATTAGGTATCTCCTTATATGGCTACTATCCGTCAGCGTATGTTAAAGAAACAGTTACTACTCAATTGCAACCAAGTACGCAATTAAAAACACAAGTAGTCCAAACTAAATATTTAAAACCAGGTGAATCTGTCAGTTATGGAAGCACCTATACAGCAACTGACAATATGAAGATTGCGATTCTACCTATTGGTTATGCAGATGGTTACTTACGTTCAATGCAAGGTGCATATGTAAGTGTAAACGGTCATCAATGCGAAGTCATCGGCCGTGTATGTATGGATCAAATGATTATACATGTGCCTGAAGATGTGCAAGAAGGCGATACTGTGACACTTATAGATAACTCAAGTGATTCCCCACAATCAGTGGAAGCTTTAGCACAAAAGCAACACACGATTAGTTATGAAGTACTATGCAATTTAGGTCGACGTTTACCTAGAATCTACGAAGTTGATGACGAGATGCATGTAACTAATGAATTATTAAAATAGTATAGTCACTTGATACAAAATTTGTTATTATAAAAATAAATTAAAGTTTATAATGTTGTATTTGGTATCAATTGGAGGTTCATATTATGCTTACTTTTAATCAAAATAGAAGTCACAGTCTTGAACAATCTTTAAAAGAGGGCTATGCTCAGATGGCCGAATTAAATCTCTCCCTAGCGACAGAAGCTTTTCCATTAGAATGTGAAGCTTGTGATTGCAATGAAACGTACATTATTTCTAATTATAAGAGTGAATGATTAGAAGAGGCGATGTATATTTAGCTGATTTGTCACCAGTACAGGGTTCAGAACAAGGGGGAGTCAGACCTGTAGTTATCATTCAAAATGATACTGGCAACAAATATAGTCCTACCGTAATCGTCGCTGCGATTACGGGAAGGATTAATAAAGCGAAAATACCAACACATGTTGAAATTGAAAAAAAGAAATATAGACTTGATAAGGATTCAGTTATCCTTCTAGAGCAAATTCGTACACTAGATAAAAAGCGATTAAAAGAAAAATTAACGTACTTATCTGAAGAGAAAATGCAAGAAGTAGATGATGCCTTAGATATTAGTTTAGGATTACATGATGAAGTTAAATCCCAAAATTCTTAACTAAATTCATGTATAATCCAAATGTATTTCATATTAACTATTAAAGACAAAATTTTTAATATCAGTTGTTCAAATATTTAATTATTTGATTTCAAAGTACTTAATACATATGCATTATGAAAGAAGATAAGTACGAAAATGATTGAAAGGTCTTTAGTTGTTGACTTTAGGTAATACCTAAAGTCTTTTTTAAATAGAGAGTTTATTATTTAATATTATGTCATTAGCATTAGTAAATTTTATTAATAAATATTAAATACATATAAATAAGTCATTAGCGATCCATTTATTGAGATAAGGAGGCAGATTCGTGGAAGAATTTAAAAAGCATTATAAGCAACTTATAGATGAAAGTTTAGTTACGAAAAATAAACAACAATTTCTAATAAAATGTAATGATTTTACAGATGAAGTCATAAAAAAAGATATTCTACCTGAAGATATTGTGAATATACACAAATCATATGTAACCTCCTTGAATTTAGAGAAAGAACAAATTTTGAATACATTAGATGTTTTGCAAGAAGTAGTCAAAGGATTTGGCTATAGCTATCGAGACTACCAAAAGTTAGTTGATAAAATGCAATTCCACGATAAAGAAATTGACTTAGCTTCAAGGCTTCAACAAACCATGTTGAAAACGGATATTCCTCAATTTGATAGTATTCAAATCGGTGTGATTTCTGTCGCTGCACAGAAAGTAAGTGGCGATTATTTTAATTTAATTGACCATCGAGATGGAACGATGAGTTTTGCGGTTGCTGATGTCATAGGTAAAGGTATCCCTGCTGCACTAGCAATGAGTATGATTAAGTTCGGAATGGACTCTTATGGCCACTCTCAATTGCCAAGTGATGGTTTAAAGCGTCTCAATCGAGTTGTTGAAAAAAACGTAAATCAAAATATGTTTGTAACTATGTTTTATGGACTCTATGAAGAAATGAACCATTTATTATATTGTAGTTCTGCTGGACACGAGCCGGGATACATATATCGAGCGGAAACTGAAACGTTCGAAGAAATTGACGTTAGAGGTAGAGTACTAGGTGTAAGTCAGCACACTAGATATAATCAACAAGAAATCCCAATCTACTTAGATGATTTAGTTATAATATTTACAGATGGTGTGACAGAAGCAAGATATACGGATGGTGAATTTATCGCTAAAAAGACATTGTTAAACCTTATTCGAAAATATAAGCATATGCATCCACAAGATATAGTACAAATACTTTATGAAGCTATATTAAAAATTCAAAATCCTAACAAACGCGACGATATGACTATATTGATTATAAAACGTGTAAATTAAATATTAAATTTATTGATTATATAAATCTAACTATGGGTATACTTACTAGAGTATACATAATTGGTAGTAACAAAAGACTAAAATGGGAGTGTAAGAACTATGAACCTTAACATTGAAACGGTAACACATGATGAATATTATGAAGTTATTGTTGCTGGTGAATTAGATGTATATACTGTACCTGAATTGGAAGAAGTATTAATGCCAATGAGACAAGAAGGTACACATGATATTCACGTTAATGTAACAAACGTTAGTTATATGGATTCTACAGGATTAGGATTATTTGTAGGAACATTAAAAGCATTGAACCAAAATGATAAAGAGTTATATATCTTAGGCGTATCAGATAGAATCGGAAGATTATTTGATATTACTGGTCTTAAAGACTTAATGCATGTCAATGAAGGAACGGAGGTAGAATAACTTGCCAATTAAAAATGATTATATCGAGATGAAATTGCCTGCCTCTGCCGAATATGTAAGTCTAATTCGCTTAACGTTATCAGGGGTATTTTCAAGAGCAGGCGCATCTTATGACGATATCGAAGATTCTAAAATTGCAGTAAGTGAAGCCGTTACTAACGCAGTTAAACATGCTTATAAAAATAAAGATACAAATGGTATGATTAATTTATGTTTTGAGTTATTTGATGATAAAATAAAAATTATTATCTCAGATCAAGGCGAAAGTTTTGATTATGAGACAACGAAATCACAATTAGGACCTTACGATGAGAATGAAAATATCGATTTCTTACGTGAAGGCGGACTTGGTTTATTCTTAATTGAATCCTTAATGGATGAAGTGAAAGTCTTTAAAGAATCTGGTGTAACAATCAGTATGATTAAGTATATAAAAAAAGAGCAGGTGCCAAATAATGACGAAAGAGTCGAAATCAGTTAATGATGTATCACCTGAACAAATTAACCAATGGATTAAGGAACATCAAGATAACGCTAATACAGAAGCTCAAGACAGATTAGTCAATCATTACCGTAAACTAATTGAATCGTTGGCTTATAAGTATTCAAAAGGGCAATCACATCACGAAGATTTAGTTCAAGTTGGTATGGTTGGTTTAATAGGTGCTATTAACAGATTTGACCTGTCTTTTGATCGCAAATTTGAAGCATTCTTAGTACCGACCGTTATTGGTGAGATTAAGAGATATTTAAGAGATAAAACTTGGAGTGTTCATGTTCCAAGAAGAATAAAAGAAATCGGTCCACGTATAAAAAAAGTAAGCGATGAATTAACGAATGAATTAGAACGTTCCCCATCAATAGCAGAAATTGCTGATCGTTTGGAAGTTTCTGAAGAAGAAGTACTTGAAGCTATGGAAATGGGACAAAGTTATAATGCGCTTAGCGTGGATCACTCGATTGAAGCAGATAAAGATGGTTCAACAGTGACTTTATTAGATATAATGGGTCAAAGAGATGACAATTATGACTTAACAGAAAAACGTATGATTCTGGAACGTATTTTGCCTATTCTTTCAGATAGAGAAAGAGAAATCATTCAATGCACATTTATTGAAGGGCTAAGCCAGAAAGAAACTGGTGAACGCATTGGTTTAAGTCAAATGCATGTGTCTCGATTGCAAAGAACTGCAATCAAGAAATTACAGCAAGCTGCTAAACAGTAAAATAGTAATAGAAACTGAGGTATCGTCATGCCTCAGTTTTTTTATATTGATATGAATAAATAAAAATAGGTACAAAGTTGACTTAATAAATTAACATGAAAAATATGATAAAATTGAGTAGAAAATATGAAAAAGTGTGGTCATAAAATGAATAAAAATTTAATTGATGAAATAACAACAAAATATCAATTTTCTGAAAAACAAGTGAAATCATTATTAAGTTTATTAGAAGACAACAATACGGTTCCCTTTATTGCAAGATATCGTAAAGAAGCAACTGGAGGATTGGATGAAGTTCAAATCAAACAGATTTCAGATGAATACCAATACGTTGCAAATTTACAAAAAAGAAAAGAAGAAGTTATACATAATATTGAACAACAAGGCTTATTAACAAATGAGTTGAGAGAAGATATACTTAAACAAACTAAATTGCAACGTGTCGAAGATTTATATAGACCTTTTAAACAAAAGAAGAAAACACGAGCGACAGAAGCTAAAAGAAAAGGTTTAGAAAGCTTAGCTAAATGGATCTATGATGGACAGCAAGGTGACTTAAAACAAAAGGCAGAAAGTTTCATTACTGATGAGGTAACAAATATTGATGAGGCGATTCAAGGTGCATTAGATATCATTGCTGAACATGTTTCAGATAATCCTAAATATCGTAGTCGCATATTAAAAGAGCTTTATAGACAGGGAAGTATTGTGACAACTAAGAAGAAGAAAGCAGAAGATGAAAAAGAAATATTTGCAATGTATTATGACTATGTAGAACCTATTAGGCATGTAGCAAATCATAGAGTACTTGCTATGAATCGTGGTGAAAAAGAAAAAATTCTATCAATCAAAATAGAATTTGATACAAAACAAGTAGCTAGTTCAATTGAGAAAAGTGAAATTAAACATCAAAATCCGCATAGAGATTATATTAAGCTAGCTATTGAGGATAGTCTGAAACGATTAATTATGCCTTCAATCGAAAGAGAAATTCGAGCCGATTTAACTAGTAAAGCTGAACAACATGCCATTGAAGTCTTTAGTGAAAACTTAAAACATTTGTTATTACAACCACCTATGAAGGGTAAGCAAATTTTAGGTGTTGACCCAGCATTTAGAACAGGTTGCAAGTTAGCAGTAATTAATCCATTCGGCACTTTTATTGATAAGAGTGTGATTTATCCACACCCACCTAAATCTAAGATAGAAGCATCAGAAAAAGAAATAGTCAGAATGATTAAAGAAAATCATGTTGAACTCATTGCTATTGGTAATGGTACAGCGAGTCGTGAGACTGAACAATTTGTTGCAAATGTTATTAAAAAGTATAACTTAGAAATTAAATTTATTATTGTCAATGAAGCGGGTGCTTCTGTTTATTCAGCATCTGAAATTGCTAGATCAGAGTTTCCTGATTTTCAAGTTGAAGAACGTAGTGCAGTATCCATCGGTAGACGTGTTCAAGACCCTTTAAGTGAATTAGTTAAAATAGATCCTAAATCTATTGGAGTTGGACAATATCAACACGATGTAAATCAAAAAGAACTTGAAAGCGCACTAACATTTGTAGTTGAAACTGCTGTTAACCAAGTGGGCGTTGATGTAAATACGGCTTCTAAATCATTATTACAATATGTATCTGGATTATCTGGTACGATTGCTCAAAACATCATTGATTACCGTGAAGAGAATGGAGCCATTAAGCACAATAAAGAAATTAGTAAAGTGAAACGTTTAGGTGCAAAAACATTTGAACAAAGTATCGGATTCTTGCGTATTGTAGATGGTACTGAACCATTAGATAATACTTCTATTCACCCTGAAAGTTATGACGTAACGTATAAATTATTGGGTATTTTAGATTTAAGTATTAAAGATTTAGGTACTGATAAACTTAAAACAGAGCTATCAAAAGTAAATGTGGATCAAGTAGCTAATCAATTAAATGTCGGAGTACCTACACTTGAAGATATAATTAAATCATTAATGGCACCTAATCGAGATCCTAGAGATGAATTCGAAACGCCAATCTTGAAGTCAGATGTATTATCTATTGAAGATTTAAAAGTAGGTATGAAATTAAGTGGCACCGTAAGAAATGTAGTTGATTTCGGAGCATTCGTTGATATAGGTGTGAAACAAGATGGCTTGGTCCATGTATCGAAACTATCTAAAAAATTCGTCAAAAATCCAATGGACATCGTAAGTGTGGGAGACATAGTGGATGTGTGGATACTAGATATAGATCAAACTAAAGGCAAGGTGTCTTTAACCATGATTGATTCCCATGAATAATAATGAATTACAAATTGTAGTAGAACGTATTTCAAGTCAGTTTTTTAATAGACCGTTTTGTCATAAAGCTTTATTTAATAACAAGCTACGCACCACTGGTGGTCGCTATATGTTAAAATCACATAATATCGAAATTAATCCCAAGCAATATCAATATTATGGGGAGAAAGCATTAATTGATATCATTAAACATGAATTGTGCCATTATCATTTACACATACTCGGAAAAGGGTATCAACATAAAAATACAGATTTTAAAGTGTTAAGTAAGCAAGTAGGTGCACCAAGATTTTGTACGCCTATTCAAACGTATGAAGAACGTGCTAATTACGTATATCAATGTAAATCATGTGGTTGCCAATATCTCAGAATTAAAAAAGTCGATGTGAAAAAGATGAGATGCGGGAAGTGCAAGGGGAAGTTATCACTAATAAAACGCGTTAATTGAAATAACTAAGCAAATACGTATTGGTAGTGGGACAGAATTCTTTTTAGATACGTCGTATCCCCAACCTGCTTAGCTTGTAAAATCACTTTCGTGATTTTTTGTGTTGGGGCCCCGCC